>NZ_JAUBSD010000022.1:0-79424 GCF_036704575.1 Microcoleus sp. K5-D4 | reverse complement strand
CTGGTATTTATAATTATGAACTTTCTTTGAAGACAAATTAGCCATCGCCTGAGACTTTCGCAAGAGGTCTAATCTAATTTGAGACCCCGATCTAGATACTTATTATTTGATGGATGCTACTTTGCTGAAGATTCCAGAAATCTCAAAAATTCTGTCAGAGATTAGGTTTATTTCTCAAATAAACAGCTTGCGTTCCGATGCCACACCTCAAGAAAGAGCGAAACTGATTACTTTGGCAGGCAAATTGAGAGAACTTAATCAGGATTTAGCTATAAACATGGAGGTAGGAATTAGCAATAAGTATCACGGGAATCTGAACCCGAAATTAAGTGAGAATTTGACCAACTTTAACTCGGTAGTAGAACACCTAACTGAGCAACTATATAAACTGATTAATCCCACGGCTTTAGTAGAATATTAGGCCTATCTTGATGGGAGCGATCGAGTGCTGAATTCGAGTTTTTAACTGTGGGATGGATCTCTCAATTAATTAGACTTTCTTCTGCAAAAACGCATTGATAGTTTTGTTGCCAAGAAACGCATAATTTCTATTGTGATGTCAATAACCTTAGCCCTAGTTATTTATTTGTAAGTTTTTACATAAGCGTTATGCAAACTGTATTTGTCCTTGACGAAGCTGTAAAAAAGATGGCAAGCGGCAATCTTGACCACAAAATTATTTTGGATAACAGAGATGAACTCGGGCAAGTTGTGGGGGCGTTTAACCAAATTGCCGATGCCTTAGTTGGTGCAAATCAAAAAATTACTGTTCTCAACAATCGCCTAAAAGCTGAAAATATACGAATGAGCGCAGAACTAGACGTTACTCGCAAGATTCAGCAGATGCTGCTGCCGCAAGACCGAGAGCTCAAGGAAGTTATCGGCTTAGGTATTGCGGGATTTATGGAAGCTGCTGAGAAAGTAGGCCGCGACTATTACGACGTACTGCAGCACAAAGGTAGAGTGAAAATTGGCATTGGCGATGTGACGGGACACGGATTGGAGAGCGGCGTTTTAATGATTATGGTTCAAACGGCTGTGCGAACTTTGCTCGCCTACAACGAAGCCGATCCGGTGAGATTTTTAACTGCTATTAACAGTGTAATTTATGATAACGTGCAGCGGATGAAATCCGATAAAAACGCCAGCCTTGCTTTGCTAGACTATCAGCAAGGAATGCTGAAGTTGAGCGGCCAGCACGAAGAAATGATTGTCGTGCGGTGTAACGGTTCTGTCGAGCGGTTTGATACGATGGATTTGGGTTTCCCGATCGGGCTGGATGCAGATATTGCTGAATTTGTTGCTGAAAAAATTGTGCATTTGCATTCAGGAGATGTGGTAGTGCTGTACACTGACGGGATTACGGAAGCTAAAAATATGGATAAACTGCTTTATGGTTTAGATAAGTTAATTGAGGTAATAGAGATTAATTGGCAGCGTTCGGCTGGCGAAATCAGGCAGGCTGTAATTAAGGACGTGCGATCGCACATCGGCGAACAAAAAGTTTTTGATGACATCACCTTGCTAGGACTCAAACAAAAATAACTCTTTGCATCTCCCTTCTAAAGTTTAAAATATATTCAGTGATCCCCATCATCTCAAACTTTAGCTCTCACATCGATATGAGTCAAATTTTCGGCGATTTCATCGAGCAGCCCGCTAGCCAAGAATACTTAATAATTGGATTTTCTCCCAGTTCGGTTCCTCTCAAGCAGCGGTGGCGGAACAACGGTTTATCGGCGGATTTTCTGGCTGACTACCTGACGACTTTTTTTCCGGGCAACCAAGATGAGCCCTCGACAATTGAAAGACAAGCTGAAATAAAAAGCGCTGTTAGCTACATTGCCAACGAGTTATTGGAAAATGCCATGAAGTTTAATGATCAAACCTCGGAGTACCCGATCGATATTAAACTGCAATTAGAGAGCGACGGAATGATTTTCTCAGTTGCTAATAGCATCTCTCCCCAATCTGTGGACAAGTTTCAGGCTTACATTCACCAGTTGCTGACCTCCGATCCCAGCGAACTTTACATTCAGCGGTTGGAAAAAAATGCTGCTGACGAAAGCTGTACCAATTCTGGATTGGGTTTGTTGACCATGCTCACAGATTATAGCGTCAAACTTGGCTGGAAATTCCAGACCGTACACAAAGACCCGGAAGTAATTGCGGTGACAACTATGGTGCAATTAACAGTATAAGCAACGCTGGCGCTAGATAATATCTAAGGGACTTTTTTTTTGTGGCTATGGAAATTAATACAGAAGATTACCGGATCTGTTACGATCCAGCAACGGCAACCGTGAGTTTTATTGGATCTCTAAGGCTGAGCGGGCCTGCGGAGTACGCGCCGATAGCGCAGTTCCTGACGAAGGTTGGCGACTTGGAACCGACGAAAATTACCCTCAATTTGCAGCAGTTAGAATTTTTGAACAGTTCAGGCATCAATATGCTATCGAAGTTTATTATCGAGATCCGCAAAACAGCCCGGGTGCAAATGGCGGTACAAGGCTCTCAAAGCATAGGTTGGCACGGCAAATCTTTGAGGAATTTCCAGCGCCTGATGCCGGGTTTGCAGTTGGAATTTCTATAGATAGACTATTACTTTTAGGGTGCGAGCTGTTGAGCAATTTTTTGTTAGTCGAGGCGCAAATTCTAGAGTTATGCTGGAAGAACAACCATCTAGAGAACAGCTACTTTTAGAGATAGAAAGATTGCGCCAGCAAGTGGAAGACTTGAAGGAGGAAAAAGCGGATCTGGAAATCTTGCTGGAAACTACTGCTGAACATTCCGATACGGTTGAAACTGAGTTACGCTCTCGCGCATTCGAGGCCGTGCGCGAAGGTGAAATCAAGCTGGCTCAATTTCTAGAAGCAATTCCCATAGGCGTGCTCGTGCTGGATTCTAAAGGCAGACCTTACTACGTAAATCACGCCGGACAGCAGTTACTCGGTCAAGGAGTTTTGCCCTTAAAGGCAGTTGAGGATTTGTCAGAAAGTTATCAAATTTATATTGCGGGAACTGACACTATCTACCCTTTCGAGAATTTGCCTATCGTCCGAGCTTTGAGGGGCGAAAACGCGACGGCTGAAAATCTGGAAATTCATCAACCCGACAAGAAAGTTCCCCTTGAGATTTGGGGAACGCCAATTTTTGACGAGGGTGGCAAAATTGCTTTTGCGATCGCAGTTTTTCAAGATGTCACGGAACGCAAAGAAGCTGAAGCCGATCGCCATTTATTTATTAAGAAACTATTTGACCTCAACCAAAATTTAGAAAAATCCCTGGATGCCGAATCAGACTTAACTGATGCCTACGGTAGATTTGTGCCGCACCAATTTCTAAATTTGTTGGGATATGAAAGTATTATAGATGTCCATTTAGGCGACCAAGTGCAGCAGGAAATGTCGGTGCTATTTTCGGATATTCGCGACTTCACGACGCTTTCAGAAACTATGACTCCCCAAGAAAATTTTAAATTTATCAATGCTTACCTTTCACGAATGGAGCCTGCAATTACTAGCAATAACGGGTTTATTGACAAATACATCGGCGATGCAATTATGGCTTTGTTTAGTGACTTTGCAGATGATGCAGTGAAAGCGGGTATTGCAATGCTAAATATCCTGAAGAATTATAACGAATACCGTCAAGGCGTCGGCTACGTCCCGATTCAAATTGGCATTGGTATCAATTCGGGTTCTTTGATGCTGGGGACAGTCGGGGGTATAAGCCGAATGGACAGCACTGTGATTAGCGATGCTGTTAATTTAGCATCTCGCATTGAAGGATTGACCAAAGATTACGGCGTACCTTTGTTAATTTCTCAGCAGACTTTGGAACGGTTGCGAAATCCGACAGATTATGCTATTAGGATTGTGGATAAAGTACAGGTAAAAGGAAAATCTCAATATGTCGTAGTCTATGAGGTATTTGATGCAGACCCGCCGGAAAGTTTGTCGGCAAAGCTAGCAAATTTGTCTCTATATAATGAAGCTATGTTACTGTGCGATCGCAAGGACTTCCGAGAAGCTGGAAAATTATTTGAAGAATGTTTGCGAACAAATCCCAGCGATCATGTAGCTCGCATTTACCTGAAACGCTGTCGGGATTGGCGATCGCTCCTTAAAGGAATTTAAAGCAAGTTAGTCGATTTTAGATTTTAGATTTTAGATTTTAGATTTACTCCACAGATGAATCGGGGATATTGAACAAGAGTCTAAAATTTTGAGCTGCTTACGACTTCGGTCAGAAAACCAGTATCCGTTGTTGGGATGATTCATGACTCATGACTCATTTTAAATCCGCTTACATCTGACATTTTGCACCATTCTTGCTTAACAGGCCCCAACTACCTGTTCCACAAAAAGCTAAGCTAATGCGCCTTTAAATTGCATGGTCAAATAAACTTTCACTCTTGTGGGGTGAGAACGAAAGACCGCCCTCAACACAAAATTTAAATGCACAACAGCTTACGTCACAAAGTAATCCAAGCCCGGAGAGCTTTCTGGGATGAAGAAAACAGAGGCCTGTCCCGTGTTTAAAATCCTCCACATCATCAACAATCGAGCTTTTAGGCACAACCCAGAGACTTTCAAGAAAAGCCGAATTATCCCTGGTACGACACTGGGTTTTAAAATGAAGCGTTTATATTTTCAAGGCACTACAACTAAAATATATCTTGAGAGTGGTGACTGACTCCTAAAATCTGTAAAAGGTGTAAAATATAAATAGCTTTATACTTGTTACTTCTGAGGGTTCTCAAAATAGAACGGCTTAGGGCGGAAAAACCAGCGATCGGTAATTTGGTGCGAGAACGGCGGCCAGCGCTGAACCTGTCTCAGAAAAAGTTGGCGAATGAATTAGGGATGACCTTACCCCGATTAATCGTTTAATCGTTGCGAAAATGGACACGCTACAACTTCTCGCTTGCCACTCAAGCAAATTGAGATATTGCTGGATGAGTTAGGTAATTCGTCAGATGCAACGCTTCGCGAATGCAGTAAGGCGCTGCGAGCAAGATATTTTCGGATAAGGAGTACAAAGGGTGAGTGTAGAGGGAATCAACAGCATTTTCAGAAATATTCGACTACTTCCCTATGGTGTGGCGACCCTCTCCGTGGCTCTGGCACTGGCGCTAACCCGATCGCTTTTACCGTGGCTCTACCCAACCACGACGCCCCTGTTTTTCATCGCGGTGATGGTGAGTGCCTGGTATGGCAGTTTAGGGCCTGGGTTTCTGGCAACAATTTTATCCACACTGGCAATCAACTATTTTTTTATTGAGCCGTTCTATTCCTTAAAGATCGCTAATGTAGAGACAATTGTTCGGCTGGGTATATTTTCGATCGTCGTAGGATTGAGCGCTTCACTCAATCTATCGTGGCGCAAGGCTCTAAAAAATGCGAAAGCAGCCTTGCAAACTTTACAGGAGGTAAGGTCGCTAGAACAAAAAGCCCAGCTTCAGGGCCAAATAGCACAAACTGCGGCGACTGCGGCAAAAGAACAGCTAGAAACGGTACTTTCTAGCATCAACGATGGGTTTTACATCGTCGATCGCGATTGGCGCTACACCTATGCCAACGATCGCTACTGTGAAATGGTTGGAATGTCCCGGTCAGCGCTTCTGGGTCAGAACGTTTGGGAGCTATTTCCCGCTGCCGTTGACACCGATGCTTATGTGCAGTTTCATCGGGCAATGCACGAACAAAGGCCGCTCCAGTTTGATTATCTCTACTCACCTTGGAACGGTTGGTATGACTACCGAATTTACCCTTCGCCCCGTGGACTTACCGTTTTGCTTGCTGACATTACCGATCGCAAACAGGCCGAACTCCTGCTAATCGAGCAGAAACGACTGCTGGAGTCGATCGCATTCGGACAGCCACTAGACGACTGTCTGGCAGCCGTGTGTGAGTCAGTATCCAGGCTGAATCCGGGTACCCGCGCGGGCTTTCTGCTAGCAGATGCTCAGGGGCTGACGTTTAACAGATCCATTACTCCAGACTTTCCAGCGTCTTTTGGTGAAGGACTCCAAGATGCTCCGATTAACGATTTGTGCATTGGAACCTGTGGCGAAGCAGTGTATAGCGGCCAGCCCGTGACCTGCGCCGACATTGCTAACGACGATCGCTGGTCGCAAGCATGGCGAAATTTATGCGTGGCTCATGGCATTCTAGCCTGTCATTCTCAGCCCGTGTTCAGGCACGACCATCTAGCTCTGGGGTCGCTGATGCTTTGCTTTAGCGAGGCGCGGAGGCCGACGGATTGGGAACATAAACTCGCCGAGTTCGGCACCCAAGTTGCCAGCATCGCCTTCGATCGCGATCGATCGTTCCAGGCGTTGCGCGAGAGCGAAGAACAGCTTCGATTGGCTTGCGAAGGCGGCAATTTTGGTTTGTGGTATTGGGATATAGAAACAGACACGCTGAGTTTTACGGATAGAGCCAAAGCGATGTTTGGTTTACCTGTCAATACAGCAATGTCGATGCAGGTGTTTTTAGAAGCCGTGCATCCCGACGATCGCCCATTCCTTCACACCGTCCTCAGTGAGTTAAAAGCGAATCAACCGCATACTGAAATAGAGTATCGGACGCTGTGGGCAGATGGCACCGTTCGTTGGATTTTGGCAAAGGGCGATTGCGCCTACAACGCTGAGGGCATGATAATTTCGACGCGGGGCGTATTAATCGACATCAGCGATCGCAAACAAGCCGAAGAAGCGTTGCGTCAAAGCGAAGAGCAGAGTCGGAACATTCTGGAAAGCATTGATGATGGATTCTTTTCCCTGGATGAGAATTGGCGTTTCACATACCTGAATCGGTCAGCGGAAATTCTGCTAGACCGCACTTCGGGCGATCTGATGCGGAAGAATTTGTGGGAAGAATTTCCAGGACTCAAGGGCAGCGAGTTTGAGCGGGTTTATCGGCGCGTGGCCAACGAGCGCGCGGCTTTATCAGTCACGGCGTTTTATCCCGACCACGATCGGTGGTATGACGTTCGCACCTACCCTGCCGCGAACGGGATTACCATTTATTTCCGAAATGTCACCGATGGAAAACTTGCCGAGGAGGTATTGCAACAACGAGAAGCAGAACTTCGTTTAGTTACCAATGCCGTGCCTGCCTTGATCACCTTTGTAGACTCAGACCAATACTACCGCTTCAACAATCGAGCATATGAAGAATGGTTTGGACATCCGGCAGCGCAAATCTATGGCAAGCACCTTCAAGAGGTTTTAGGTGAAACTGGGTATGAAGGGGTTCGTCCTTATGTTGAGCAAGTCTTGGCAGGACAGGAAGTGACCTTTGAAACCCAAATTCCCTACAAAGATGGTGTCACCCGTTATGTCAATGCGACTTATGTTCCCCGCTTCAATAGCCAGGGAAAAGTTGAAGGGTTTGTAGCACTGGTCAACGATATCACCGATCGCAAACAAGCCGAAGCCACACTACGGGAGAGTGAGGAACGGTTCCGGCTGATGGCAGATGCCGCCCCTGTGCTGATTTGGATGTCGGGCACCGATAAACTCTGTTATTACTTCAACCTCCCGTGGCTAAACTTTACCGGACGGACGATCGAGCAAGAAAGGGGCAATGGTTGGGCAGAAGGAGTCCACCCCGACGACTTTGAGCGCTGTTTAGACACCTATGTGACTGCCTTTGATGCCCGTCAACCGTTCAAGATGGACTATCGCTTGAAACGCTGTGATGGCATATACCGTTGGGTTATGGATGAAGCTATTCCTCGCTACGGATTGGAAGGTGAGTTCTTGGGCTACATCGGCTCTTGTGTTGATATTGAAGACCACAAACAAGCTGAGGAAGCCCTGCGCGAGAGTGAATCCCGCCTCCGTCTGATCTTTGAAAGCGCCAAAGATTATGCCATCTTCACCATCGACCTTAACGGCATCATTGCCAGTTGGAACTCAGGGGCACAACGGCTGTTGGGCTATACCGAGACAGAAGCTATTGGTTGCCCCAGTCGGATGATCTTCACGCCCGAAGATAACGAACAAGGACAACCCGAGTACGAGAGGCAAACGGCTCTACTGCAAGGACGGGCAGAAGACGAACGCTGGCACGTCCGCAAAGATGGGAATCGCTTTTGGGCGAGTGGATTGATGATGCCCCTGCTTAACGAAGCGGATTCTCCGCAGGGATTTGTCAAAATCATGCAGGACAAGACCGCACAACGGCAAGCAAGTGAGCGACTGCAATTGCTGTATGAAACTACCCGCGATCTGATGCAGACAGAAAAGCCTCTGGCTTTGATGGACACGCTATTCCGCAAACTTGCTGTGCAACTCGATCTGCACTCTTACTACAATTTCATGGTGGAAGAAAAAGACAACCGCCGGATGCTGCATTTGAGAAACTATGATGGCATCTCTGAAGAAAGGGCGCAGGCGATCGCCTGGATCGAATTAGGTGAATATCTCTGTGGACTGGTCGCCCAAACGCAGCAGCAACTTGTCTTGAATCAAGCCGAACTCTCCACTCATCCGAATGCTAAAGCCGTCTCTGAACTGGGCATGACGGCTTACGTGGGTCAACCGTTAATCGCTCAAGGGCAGTTATTAGGAACGCTCTCATTTGCCAGTCGGACTCGGACACACTTTACGCCTGCAGAAATCGATATGCTGGGATCGACCTGTGACCAGATCGCGATCGCTTTGGAACGGGCAAACCTGAACGATTCACTCCAGCAGCAAGCGGAACAGCTAAGACAGGCAAATCGGATCAAGGATGAGTTTTTAGCGGTTCTATCCCATGAATTGCGATCGCCCCTCAATCCCATCCTGGGCTGGTCAAAGCTGCTGCAAACTGGCAAGCTAGATGCGGCAAAAACTGCACAGGCGTTAGCGACTATCGAACGCAACGCCAAGCTGCAAGCTGAATTGATTGAAGATTTGCTTGATGTCTCGAAAATTCTCCAAGGCAAGCTCAGTCTTAATATTCGTCCAGTCGATTTAGCTTTAACCGTGGAATCGGCGATCGAAACTGTCAATTTGGCTGCTGTTGCCAAATCCATTGATATTCGGACTGTGTTAGATCCTCAGATCGGACAAATTTTGGGGGATTCGGGCCGTTTGCAGCAAGTAGTCTGGAATCTTGTTTCCAATGCGGTCAAATTCACTTCAGCCGGGGGGCGCGTTGAGGTGAATTTGACTCGTGTTGGCAATCACGCTCAAATTAAGGTGGCGGATACAGGGATAGGCATCGCACCGGAGTTTTTACCCTACGTGTTTGACTACTTCCGGCAAAAAGATGGCGCTACAACCCGCAAGTTTGGGGGCTTGGGATTGGGGCTGGCGATCGTGCGCCATCTAGTGGAACTCCACGGCGGCACCGTTGCCGCAGATAGCCCGGGTGAAGGGCTAGGAGCTACCTTTACTGTAAGACTCCCCCTATCAGGGAAGGTAAGACAAGAAAAGTCTCTTGCAGGACTTTCGGAACGATCGACTGCGGATGAACCGTTATCTGGGATGCGGATACTGGTTGTAGATGATGAGCCGGATATGCGAGAGTTGATTTCCTTTTTGCTAGAAGATGCAGGTGCAGAGGTACTGACTCTTGCTGTCCCTCAAGAAGTCCTCACAGCGTTGACTAATTTCCAGCCCGATGTCCTGTTGAGCGACATTGGAATGCCGGGGATGGATGGCTATATGCTGTTGCGGCAAGTGCGAGTCCTGCCGCCAGAACGGGGTGGGCTGATTCCCGCGATCGCCCTGACTGCCTATGCGGGCGAGTTTAATCAACAGCAGGCTTTGCAAGCTGGATTTCACCGACATCTGGCAAAGCCGATCGAACCGGATCAATTAATTAAGACGATCGCGGCACTTCTTAGCAAGAACGCTCATGACCCCGCAATCTATAAAGATTGACCCGAAGGATCTCAAACCGAGCGGACATCACCAAGCTTTTAAGTTGCTCTGGTTAGGCAGCGATATTTGTATTACAGGAGAATCTATCAATAAATCCGGTTTCTAGTCTAACAGTGCGTAAGTCCTGATAATATAATCAATAATTTGGAGTGTCAAAAAAAGACGATGGGAATTAACAAGCACCAGCCTAGAATACATATAAAACCTTCAGTGATTAAAGCGATAGCTCTGTTCTTTCTGTGCTGCTTGTTAACGGCAAGTTGCGGGCAGGGATCACGTCGATCGGTGAATGCGAGCGGCGAAAATGCTAATAACCGCATTACTATTGGCACAACCTTGAAATTGCGGACGATCGACCCTGCGGACGGTTACGAAACATTATCAGGACAATTGCTGCGAAATTTGGGCGACACTCTCTACACCTACGAGTCTGGAACTACAAAGTTAATCCCCCACTTAGCGACAGCAATGCCAAAAGTTAGCCAAGACGGATTGACATATACAATCCCCTTGCGTCAAGGCGTTATTTTTCACGATGACACACCGTTTAACGCCGCAGCAATGGAATTTTCCTTGCAGCGGTTTATCCAAAATGGTGGCAGTCCGGCTATGTTGTTGAGCGATGCAGTAGAATCGGTGAAAGCCACGGGCGAATATGAATTAACTTTTCAACTCAAAAAGCCTTTTTCTGCTTTTCCTTCCCTGTTGACATTTTCCGGTATGTGTGCAGTTTCTCCGAAAGCATACGAGATTGGACAGGGTAAATTTAAACCCGATTCGTTTGTGGGAACTGGACGTTACAAGCTGGCGAAGTACGGCAGCGATTCTCTCAAGTTTGACGTGTTTGAAAAGTATTGGGGGGAAAAGCCTGTTAATCAAGGAATTGACATTTTGCTGCTTTCTAGTTCGTCAAATTTGTTCAATACTTTTCAGACTGGTGCCGTTGATGTGGCTTATTTGTCTCTGGATGCAGACCAAGTTCAAAGCTTGGACGAGGGAGCAAAAAAAGGGAAATGGCAGGAAATCGCGGGGGAAAGCAGTACGGTTAATTACATAACGCTGAATACCAAGTCTAAACCGCTGGACAAGTTAGAAGTCAGACAGGCTATCGCAGCAGTGATGGATCGCCCGGTGATTAACGAGCGCGTACTGCGGGGACAAGCACAACCGCTTTACAGTCTGATTCCCACAAACTTCGACGTTCAAAAACCGGTTTTTAAAGAACTCTACGGTGATGCCAACACGACAAAGGCTAAGGAACTTTTAACGAAAGCGGGATACTCTGCCACAAATCCTTTCGTTCTGCCAATTTGGTATGCTTCATCTTCCACAAAACGAGCTTTAGTGGTGAGCATGATGGAGGCGCAAGCTAAACTCAAAATGGACGGGATAATGAAGGTAGAAATTAACAGCGTGGAATCTCCGACTTTGTTTCAAAACATCGAGAAGGGAATTTATCCTGCGGTTTTAGTGGATTGGTCCGCCGACTTTTTTGACGCTGACAATTACATCCACCCGTTTTTAGATTGTGCGACAGGTTCCGAGGCTGAGGGCTGCTCCAAGGGTCAAAGTCAAGGTCAGGGTTCGTTTTATTATAGCGATCAGGTAAATCAACTGATCGACAAGCAGCGCAAAGAAACAAACCCTGAAACCCGCAAAGCCATATTTGCCGAAATTCAAGACATACTGGGTAAAGATGTACCTTTCATCCCTCTTTGGCAGGATAAGGACTATACTTTTGCTCAGAACAGCATCACCGGCGTCCGTCTAGAACCGACGCAATCTTTTCCTTTTTGGTTCCTGAAAAAGCAATAATTCGTTACAATAATAGAGGGGAGTTGAAACGTCAATAATTATTGCATATTTTGTACACAATAGGGTGATGATTGTCACAGTTTATCAAAGAGACTGATCACCCTAACCTATTTAATAATGTGGGATATTATTAAAAGAGAGATATTGCTGAGGGTGGGTATATGAAACTTGGGATTTTAACAACAACAGGGCTGGTAATTGCGATGGGCTTAGCCTCGGGAGTAAAGGCAGAAAACGTATCCCACGTCAAGCAATTATTAGAAACTAAAAAATGTAACCAATGCGACTTGACAGGAGCACAACTTGCTGGTATGAATCTGAGCGGGGCAGATTTGAGCGGTGCGAATCTCAGAGGTGCAAATTTGAACGGTGCAAATTTGGACGAAGCCAAACTGAATGAAGCAAATCTGAAACAAGCTAAATTGCAAGGTGCGAGTTTAATTGGGGCTAAAATGCACGGGGCTAATTTGGAGGGTGCTGATCTGAGCCGCGCTAATCTGAGTTTGGCGGGTTTAGTGATTGCAAGTTTGAAAAATACCAACCTCACCAGCGCTAATTTAATCGGCGCTAATTTAGAAAGCGCCAATTTGGCGGGTGCAAACCTGAGAAATGCTCGCCAGTCTGTAGCGAATTTAGCTAATATCAGCCTCAGAGGTGGCAGTTTGTCGGGAATAGACGTACAGGGAGTCAACTTGCGGGATGCAAATTTGACCAATGCAAATTTGAACGGTGCAAATTTGAACGGTTCAGACTTGACAGGTGCTAATTTAAAGAATGCCAATATGGCAAATGTAGATTTAGAAAACGCTTCTTTGCCGTAGGACGATCGCCAATTGCTATATCAAATGCTGGTGCTTAACAAACTTAATATAATAAGGTAGGGGCAATTCTGAAATTGCCCCTATAGTTTTAATTGTATGATTTATCTTGTTCCAGGTCGCTGCGTAGGTCAATCGATTTTAGATTTTAGATTAAAGAATTGAAGCATTGACCCCACGGATAAATTCGGGGGCTTGTATCCTGGATGCTTCCGGTCATTGTTCGGTGTGCGAAGCTTTTCCCTGGCGTCTGCGATTGCTTCATATTTCGATCTAGGCTCAATCTTCCTCGTTAGCATCTTTGGCGAAGCGGATAATGTCATCATCGCCGAGGTATTCACCATTTTGGATTTCAATCATCACCAGAGGAATAACGCCTGGATTTTCTACGCGGTGAGCAGTATTCATGGGAACGTAGGTTGACTGTTTCTGCATGAGAATCGTCTCTTTGTCGTCGCAGATAACTTTAGCGGTACCGGAGACAACAACCCAGTGCTCGCTGCGGTGATAGTGCATTTGGGTGCTGATGTGATGCCCCGGCTTGACTTCAATGCGATTGATCTTATAACGATCGCCCGCGTCTATGACTGTAACTTGACCCCAATAGCGGGTTTGTGTGCGATCGTCAATTTTTTCGATTGTGTCCACTGTTTCCACCATCCTGTTTATCTCGCCAACGGTGTTTGCAAAAATAGCTGTAGTTCAAAGTATAACAGGGATAGGGTAAGTGCGATCGATTTAAACATTACTCAATTAGTCGCCACTGGCGAGCATCAACAAATTGCGACAAATGCCCCACATTTGTTGTAGCAATTACCACCTCATCGCCTTCACTTGCCTCCAATATTGCTTGCGCCGCCAAAATCACATCCCCGTCAAGTGCATTAGGTTCGGCTGTTGGTCTTCCTCTCCTTCTCGAATCAGCCCACAACTGAGCTGCTAAAAGCATTACCTCTGTAGTCAAATGACGGTAGGGAAGTTGCGATTTAAGTTCATCAAGTCGTCTAATGCCGGCCGCCTTACCTGCACGAATTAATTCGCGCCTCACCTCATAGTCAGCAATTTCAGGGAGTATTACAATGTAACCTTTCAGTGGCAAAGATTGCAGCCAAAGTTTACCCTCTTGATATAAAGGAGATGTGGCTTTGGGATTGGTAACAATTCCTAACCGCCCAGAATCTAAGAACACTATTCGGCTCATGGAATGATCTTATATATGCACGGAATTTTCTTCTAGTGCCTTGCGGAGAACTTCAGCGGTTTCTGTTTGCTCCTGTTCATCTCCATCGTCAACCCAAGACTGTAGCAATTTGCTGAGAGCTTCGTGCTGCTGTAGGGAATCGATGGTCTTAATTTCGTCTGTAGCTTTTATCGAAGTATCCGGGGTTCCTGGCTTCATTTCTACTGTTTCGCGAAATAGCCGAATCATCTGAAGTAAGTTTGGCCAATATTCTCTCGGAGTTTGCTGAATCTCCCGCAAAAAATCTACAATTTCTTCGCCTATGCGAGTTTCTGGCGCTGAAGTTGCTGTCGCTTGGCTTTCCCTGATTAAAGCTTGGTCAGGCATAATCACTTTTCTCCTTTCTCAGATTTATATGAAGTTCAATTGATTTACGAAAAAGGGAGGGGGGCGGGTCGATCAATATCCTGGACGTGAATTAGAGATGCAGGCGTGAACCCCTACTCCTATTATAAACAAAGGGCGGGCCATAGCCCGCCGCACTTTTTACTTGCTCAACACACCATCTGGAATTCCCAAAATATCCTCAATTCGAGGCATATCTTCCAAAGCAATCACTCTGCCTTCATCCTCAAAACCTGCAATTTGATCGAAATTCAAATACCGATACAAATCCCCAGCAAAAGGATCGATTCTCTTCGACACAATGTCATTGTATTCTTGGACTGTAGGAATGCGACCTAACAGCGAACAAACCGCAGCCAATTCCGCCGAACCGAGATAAACTTGTGCATCTTTGCCCATGCGGTTGTTAAAGTTGCGAGTAGAAGTGGAAAACACCGTTGTCGCATCTTTAACCCGCGCTTGATTGCCCATACAAAGACTGCAACCGGGCATTTCTGTACGCGCTCCAGCGGCTCCAAAAATGCTGTAATAACCTTCTTCTTTGAGTTGTTGTTCGTCCATGCGAGTTGGGGGACAAATCCACAGGCGAGTTTTCACTTCCCCGGCACCTTCCAACACCTTCGCTGTGGCGCGGTAGTGACCGATATTTGTCATGCAGGAACCGACAAATACTTCGTCAACCCGATCGCCCGCAACCTCACTCAACAACTTAACATTATCCGGGTCATTGGGAGCAGCCACAATGGGTTCTGTAATGTCGTTTAAATCTATTTCGATGATTTCAACGTATTCCGCATCAGCATCCGCCTCCATCAGCACCGGATTTGCCAGCCATTCCTCCATTTTAGCCACCCGGCGCATCATCGTCCGCGCATCTTGATAGCCCCGCGCCACCATGTTTTTGAGCAGCGCGACATTGGAGCGAATGTACTCGGAAACAGTCTCTACGCTCAATTTAATCGTGCATCCAGCGCAAGAACGCTCTGCCGACGCATCGGTCAATTCAAAAGCCTGCTCGACCTTCAAATCGGGCAAACCTTCAATCTCCATAATCCGCCCAGAAAAGACGTTCTTTTTATTCTGTTTCGCGACGGTTAGCAAACCTTTTTGAATTGCTACATAGGGAATTGCATTCACAACATCCCTGAGCGTTACTCCCGGCCGCAATTCACCTTTAAACCGCACTAATACCGATTCCGGCATATCCAAAGGCATGACGCCCAAGGCAGCAGCAAATGCCACCAGTCCCGAACCAGCAGGAAAGGAAATTCCCAAAGGAAAACGAGTGTGAGAATCTCCGCCAGTTCCCACTGTATCCGGCAATAACATTCGATTCAGCCAGGAGTGAATAATGCCGTCTCCCGGCCGCAAAGCTATGCCGCCCCGCTGTGACATGAAATCGGGTAATTCATGGTGAGTTTTGACATCCACTGGCTTCGGATAAGCGGCGGTGTGGCAGAAACTTTGAATTACCAAATCGGCGCTAAATCCCAAACAAGCAAGTTCTTTCAATTCGTCCCGAGTCATTGGCCCGGTGGTATCTTGCGAGCCGACTGTTGTCATTACTGGTTCGCAAGATGTACCGGGACGAACGCCTGACAAACCGCAAGCTTTGCCTACCATTTTCTGTGCTAAAGTGAAGCCTTTTCCCGTATCTACTGGGATTGTGGGACGGGTAAAAATAGTGCTGGGTTCTAATCCTAAAGCTGCGCGAGTTTTGTCGGTTAAAGTGCGTCCAATTAATAGCGGAATTCGGCCACCGGCGCGAACTTCGTCTAGAATGGTATCGGGTTTGAGGGTGAAGGTGGAGATGATTTCTCCGGCTTCATTGGTGATTTCGCCTTTGTAGGGATGGATGGTAATTACCATTCCTGTTTCCATTTTGGAGACATCACATTCGATCGGCAATGCGCCGGAATCTTCAGCGGTATTGAAGAAAATCGGGGCGATCGCACTTCCTAAAATATAACCGCCACTGCGCTTGTTCGGCACAAACGGAATATCATTGCCAATGTGCCAGAGCACGGAATTAATCGCCGATTTTCGTGACGAACCGGTACCGACAACATCACCAACATAGGCTACGGGATGACCTTTTTGCTTCAAGTCTGCAATGGTTTGCAAAGCTCCTGGCATCTTACTTTCCAGCATCGCCAAAGCGTGTAGGGGAATGTCCGGCCGCGTGGTAGCATGAGGTGCAGGCGATAAGTCGTCAGTATTGGTTTCTCCAGGAACTTTGAAGACTGTAACGGTAATCGCTTCTGGCAAGACAGGACGACCTGTAAACCACTCGGCATCCGCCCAAGAATCGACTACCTGTTTGGCGTAGGGATTGGTATCAGACAAAGCTATAACGTCGTGGAAAGCGTCGAATACTAACAACGTTTTGCTCAGTGCCCGGGCGGCGGTGGCGGGAATGGCGATTTCGGCAGTAGGATTGAGCAAATCGATTAAAGATTGGACGTTGTAACCGCCCATCATTGTCCCCAGCAGGTAAACTGCCCATTTGGGAGCAATTAAGGGGCTGTGGATTTCGCCTTTAGCAATGCCAGTTAAAAAACCAGCTTTGACGTAGGCGGCGCTGTCTACTCCTGGCGGGACGCGATCGCGCAATAATTCTATTAAGGTCTCTTCTTCTCCAGCCGGCGGATTTTTCAGCAGTTCACACAGTTCCGACGTTTGCTGGGCGTCTAGCGGCAGGGGTGGAATTCCCTCATGGGCCCGTTCGGCAGCGGTACGGCGGTAAGATTCAAGCATTTCTCCTCTCTCCTCGGATAGTATTCGGTGGTTGTTTGTAGGTGACTTTACTTTTTAGATTAGGAGCTTCCGCTGCACATTGGGTAAAGTACCTCGCCATACATCAAAACTTAACGCAACTTTAAAAACAGTAGATTTTCATACCAAAGACAGATGTGGTCTTTAACGGGAGAGCAGCGTATCAAACTTCAGCCGAGCAGTTTAGGGGCCTTCAGTTGCATAGTTCTGGTTAAGATTAATGTGTTGTGGGCTACTGTAGATCCTCCTCTGCATCTGAAATCGTCATTTACCAATAATCTGGACTGTTTTTAGTTCGTAGTTTGAAACCCTTGATTTTCCGTTGGTAGCTCGATTGGCGAATCGCCTTGAAACTTTTATTCTACGATTGCTAATTAAAAACCGTCCGCAGTATTGATTGACCACAAGTTTAAAAAAGTTGTCCTGCTAATGGATCGATTAAACAATGGAAAGTTTTATCCCTGAAAAGTCTGAAGACTGTCACGGCTGGGCCTCCAAGCCAGACTTGTACAAAGAGCTGCAAGGAACCAAAGAATTACTGCTGACGATAGCTAACTCGATGCCGATACCCTTGATCGTCAGCAGTCTGGCGGACGGTACAATTCTTTATAGCAATGATTTATGCCGTCAGGCTTTCGGGTTCACAGGATTCAAGTCGATCGACCGCCAAAAAGCCGAAATACTCTACCACAAACCAGCAGAGCGCCAGGAATTGCTGTTGCGGCTAGCCCGCAACGGACACGTCCGCGAGACAGAAGTCCGGCTTAAAAAAGCTGACGGCACGCTGTTTTGGGCAAGTGTATCGATGCGGTATCTGACATTGGTGTCGGGGAAAGCTGTTCTGTCGGTATTCAGCGACATTACTGATCGGAAGCGAGTGGCCGCCAAGGAGCAGGAATTGCTCACGTCAATTCACTCGCGGGCCCGCCAGCAAGCGGCCGTCGCTTACTTGGGGCAGCAGGCCCTGGCCGAAACAGATTTGTCCGCACTGATGGACAAAGCTGCGGTTTTAATTGCTCAAACCCTGGACGTTGATTATTGCCAGGTATTAGAACTGTTGCCCTCTGGTCATGCTTTTCTGCTGCGAGCGGGGGTTGGCTGGCAGCCGGGCCTCGTCGGCAGCGCTACTGTTGCCGCTTCTGCCCGATCGCAAGCAGGTTACACATTGCTAGTGGGCGAACCGACGATCGTCGAAGATTTGCGGGTGGAAACGCGCTTTAGCGAGTTGCCGCTACTGCATAACCATCGGGCAGTCAGCGGCGTCACTGTCATTATTCCCGGCAATCGGGGACTGGGGAGGAACTGGGGACAAGCAGAACCAGCCAACAGTTCATCCTCGCCGGCCTGGGGCATTTTGGGGGTTCATACCAGCCAAGGGCGGGTTTTCAGTCAAGATGACGTTTATTTTGTAGAAGCGATCGCCAACGTGTTAGCTGCGGCGATCGAGCGCATTATATCGCAAGAGCGCTTACAAATGATGGAACGGGCGATCGAAAGTTGCAGCAACGGCATTGCAATCACCGACGCAACCGTTGCAGATAATCCGATTATTTATGTCAATCCCAGTTTTGAGCGGATTACGGGTTATCGCAGAGACGAGTTAATGGGGAAAAATTGCCGATTTTTGCAGGGTACAGACACTGACACCCCCGCTGCCAAACAATTGCGAATTGCGATTGAAGAAGGCAGAGAATCTCAAGTTATATTACGCAACTTTCGGAAAGACGGCACTCCTTTTTGGCACGAACTGTCGATCGCTCCAGTTTACAACTCGCGGCGACACTTAACCCACTTTATTGGAGTACAAACAGACATTACCGACCGCCAGCGCTCGGAAGAAGAATTATTTTTAAATTCTCAAGCTTTAGCAGCATTTAGCGCTAATCTCAAACACTTGCATCGGATTACAACTTATCATTATCAAAACTTTGAAGAACTGGTTGACGATTATCTAACAGCAGGCTGTTTGATGTTTGGACTTTCTATGGGCATCATGGCTGAAGTTGACAACGAGACTTTTATTGTCAGAGCAGCGAAAAGCGATTTAGAATACTTCGTGCGAGGCTTAGAATTGAACCTCAGCGATACTTACTGCGCGGCAGTCATTAAACTTAACAAAACAGTTGCGTATTCTCATATAGGAGCAGATATTGAGATGCGCGAACATCCTGCTTATCAGAACTGCAAGGCGGAATCTTACATTGGGACCCCGATATTTGTTAACAATAAAACTTACGGCACGTTGAGTTTTAGTTCGCCAGAAATAAAGAAAAGAAAGTTCAAGTACGAGGAAATAGAAATTATAGAATTGATGGCTCAAAGTATTGGCAAAATTCTGGCGGTTCACCAAATGGAAGTCGAACGCCAGCAAGCTGAAAAAGAGCGATGCGAGTTAATAGTCTCTCTCAAAGAAAGTGAAGAACGCTATCGCCGTTTAGTAGAACTATCTCCCGAAGCGATCGCCGTTCACAGTCAAGGGAAAATCGCCTACATCAATGCTGCCGGCGCGAAACTCCTCGGTGCGAACTCTCCCGATGCGCTAATCGGCTTTCCCATATTGCATTTCGTCCATCCAAACTATGTGGAAATAGCCACAGAGCGCATTCGGCTAGTCGAGATAGAAAATCAGCCGATCGACCTTGCCGAACAAAAACTGATGAGGCTCGACGGACAAATAATAGACGTTGAAATGGCCGGCATCCCCGCTATTTATCAAGGCTCGACTGCTGGCCAGATTATTATCCGAGATGTCACCGAGCGCAAGCGAGTAGAACGGCAACTGCTGCACGGCGCTTTTCACGATGCGCTGACGGGTTTGCCCAACCGGGTTTTGTTTATCGACAGGCTAGGACAAGCCATCCGCCGATCCAATCAGTCCCCCGATTACAAATTTGGTTTACTTTTCCTAGATTTAGACCGCTTCAAAGTAGTTAATGATTCTTTAGGACACGTTTTAGGAGACAAACTGCTAATCGCCCTCGCGGAGCGACTGCAAACCTGCGTCCGGGTTTCTGATACCGTCGCCCGACTGGGGGGAGACGAATTCACCATCCTGCTAGACCACATTCAGAGCCTCAGTGACGCCACCCTCGCAGCTAAAAAGATACAAAAAGAACTGACGAAGCCGTTTCATCTCGAAGGACACGAAGTATTTACCACTGCTAGCATTGGCATTGTTTTCAGTCGAGGCGAAGCCACCGCCAGTGGCGAATTAAATTCGTACACTCATCCAGAAGAATTCCTACGCGATGCTGACATCGCTATGTACCGCGCTAAAGCTTTGGGTAAGGCCCGCCACGAAGTGTTTAATTTGGCGATGCACGACCAAACTATGTCGCTGTTGCAGTTAGAAACTGACCTGCGGTTGGCTATTTTGGGCAAGGAGGAATTAGGAGAGAGCAAGGATCAACGTTCGCACTTTATTGTGCACTACCAACCGATTGTTTCGATCGCCAGCGGTGCGCTCGAAGGTTTTGAGGCCTTGGTGCGCTGGCACCACCCTGTTCGGGGTCTAGTTCCGCCGTCTACTTTTATCCCTGTAGCTGAAGAAACAGGTTTGATCGTGCCTCTGGGAGCCTGGGTGTTGCGGGAAGCTTGTCAGCAATTGCGGATTTGGCAAGAAATGTTAACCGAGCAACAGGGAAGAAGTCCCATGGAAGTCGGAACAAGGCCCTTCGACTCCCTTCGGCTGCACTCAGGGCGAGTCGCTCAGCGTAACAAGAAGGAAGAAGGCGCTTCGACTTCGCTCAGGGTAACAACAGAGAAGAGGGCAACGGGCAATGGAGGGAATTTAACTGATGTAACAGATACAGGGAATGAGGAACACGGAACTTTTACTGAGCCTAGCCCCAATATTGGTCACAGGGAAGAAAGAATCGGTAAAAAATTACCAATTCCCAGTTACGAATTCCCGATTACTGATTTCCACTCATCTATTACCCATTCCCAATTCCCAATTACCAATACTTCGGCTACGTTCAGTACAACTTCCCAGGTACCAATTCCGAATTTTAAATTACCCATTATTGATCCTTCGCAATTAACAATGAGCGTCAATCTCTCTCCTAAACAGTTAGGTATGCCGAATTTAATCGATGAAATCGATGAAATTTTAGCAGAAACAGGCTGCGATTCGAGCTGTTTAAAATTGGAGATTACTGAAAGCGCGATCGTGGAAAATGTCAAGAAAGCCAATATTGTGCTAGCCCAATTAAAAGGTAGAAATATTCGATTGTCGATCGACGATTTCGGTACTGGCTATTCGTCTTTGAGTTACTTGCACCGTTTTCCGCTGGATACACTGAAGATCGATCGATCTTTTGTGAGCCGCTTGGGGGCTGTCGAAAACGGTGACGACGGGGGTCAGCCTTTGCAGATTGTGCGGGCGATCGTAACTTTGGCTCACAATTTGGGATTGAATGCGATCGCCGAAGGTGTAGAGACAGCCGAACAGTTATCACAGCTTCGAGAACTCGACTGCGAATTAGCTCAGGGATATTGGTTTTCTAAACCTTTGGACAGTTCTGCGGTGACAGAAATCCTGATAAATCTCAGTAATATAGCCATTATGGACTGAGTGAGGTACAGATTGATAAATAGTGCCTCACCCCGTGAAGACATTTTTGCTACAAACTCACAATCTCAAAACTGATGCACCAGGGAATAAATGGTACACCAAAATTAAATTTTCGGTGATAATATCAAATTTGTTAGCATCGGAATTCTTCATCTGCGTGAATCCGCATTAATCCCTTGTCATCTGCGATCCTAAAAATTCTCTTTTTTAAACCGCAGATGAGGGCAGATAAACACAGAGTAACGCAGATGAATGAGATCAATTCCGGTTGTACCGTCCGTGATTACTGATTGTTGACTAAATTTTACGTCCGACGACGATGCTACCGGAATTTATCTGGTTGAGAATTACAAAGCTGATGCACAGTAACACTTTCGCAATTGCCAATTGCCAATTAAAACTTACAACTTACCAATTCCCTATTAACAATTAGCTTTGAGGGGAATTTCGATCACCAATTCTGTACCCTGTCCCGGCGAAGAAGTGCATTTCAGCGACCCATTGTGTCTGTCTGTAACAATTTGATAGCTAATCGACAAGCCCATCCCAGTGCCTTTACCCACAGGTTTAGTGGTAAAAAATGGGTCAAAAAGCCGAGTGCCGACAGTCTCCGGTATTCCCGGCCCGTTGTCAGCAATCCGAATGATTACTTTGCCCGCTGGCGATATTTCAGTGCGGATGCGGATGTTGCTGGGCTTTTGCCGCATTTCCTCAGCAGAACGGCGCAGATCCCGTTCTTCCAAAGCATCCAAAGCATTGCTCAAGATGTTCATAAACACTTGATTTAACTGTCCGGCATAACATTCTACTAAGGGCAGTTGAGCGTATTCTTTAATCACCTCAATTTCTGGATGATTGTGTTTAGCTTTGAGCCGATGCTGCAAAATCATCAGGGTGCTATCTATGCCGTCGTGGATGTTGACTGCTTTCATTTCCGCTTCGTCCATGCGGGAAAATGTGCGGAGAGAAGCAACAATTTGTTGAATTCTGTCTGCACCGACTTTCATTGAAGAAAGCAACTTTGGCAAGTCTTTCATCAAAAAGTCGAGTTCAATATGGTCTACTTCCTCTTTAATTTCTGGGACTGGATCGGGATAGTGATTTTGGTAAAGTTCGATCAGGTGTAGCAAGTCTTGAGTATAGTCGTTGGCGTGGGACAGATTGCCGTAAATAAAGTTAACTGGGTTGTTGATTTCGTGGGCGACTCCTGCCACAAGTTGACCGAGACTTGACATTTTTTCATTTTGAATTAACTGTGATTGAGTGCTGGTTAATTTCTGCAAGGTTTGTTCTAATTCGAGAGCTTTATTGCGAGTTTGGGCGTAAAGATCGGCTTGGTTGAGAGCGATCGCCAATTGAACTGTAACCGCTTGCAACAATTCTACTTCGCTGTCGCTCCAAGGTCGTACAGCAGCGGAGTGGGCGCAGGTAACAACGCTCACTACTCCCGAAAGTGCCTGCATCGGAATTGCCAACACAGATCGGTAGCCCAGAGAGTTAAGAGACCTTCTCCAAACAGGGTCTGCGAGCGTTCCGACATCATCGATTTGCAGCGTTTCTAGACGCAAAAGCTCTTCTCCTATAGTGCCGAAGTCAGAAGCTTTATAGCAACCTATTAAATCGGGAAGTTCTCTTCTGCGAGATTCTTGAATAATTTCCCAAAAAGCCTCTTCTTGTTCGCGGCGGTACCAGGAAAAATAGCACCGATCGATGTGCATGAAAGCCCGAATTTCTTGGACGGCGACAGCAATAATGCTGTCGAAATCGAGGGAATTGCGGATTTGAGTAGTGAGGTTGTTGAGCAATTTTTCTCGCTCGGCTTGCTGTCTGAGTAGGGCTTCCGATCGCCTCAAGGCAATTTCTCCCCGCTTGCGATCGGTAATATCTTCAGTGACAGCTAATAGATATTGCGGTTTGCCATCAGCATCGAGTATTGTTGTTTTCTTGGTATGAAATATCCGCGTTTCTCCTTGCCTCGTTTCAATCTCTTCTTCGGCGATTTCTACAATGTGCCCGCTGTTGAGCACTTCCCTGTCTTTGGCGGTGAAAAAATCAGCTTG
Organism: Microcoleus sp. K5-D4; assembly: GCF_036704575.1. Classification (NCBI taxonomy): domain Bacteria; kingdom Bacillati; phylum Cyanobacteriota; class Cyanophyceae; order Oscillatoriales; family Microcoleaceae; genus Microcoleus; species Microcoleus sp. K5-D4. Next base: position 55,909 of record NZ_JAUBSD010000022.1, on the reverse strand, counting down.
TTGTGTTGGGAAAAAATCGTAATCATTTTTGCCGATCACTTCTGCTGCACTGAAACCGAGTAACTGTTCAGCTACTGGGTTCCACAGAACAAACCGCAGGTCTTGGGCATCCTTGGCAACCACTCCTACGGGTATGGTTTTGAGTACGGACTCCATAAACTGTTGGGCGTGTTGGAGTTCTGCTTCTGCCTGTTTGCGATCGCTAATATCTCGGACGTTGGCAATGATGCTGAGATTCCCGTTGAGATTAATTCTGGACAGGGCCACTTCTGCATCAAAAGTTGAACCGTCGTTGGGACGCCTCGCTTTCCATTCCACGCGACCTGTTTCGCCGGCTAATACTCTTTCCCAAAGTTCTTCCATTTTCTCAATGGGATTGCTGCGTGTTGAATAGTCGTTTTTAATTGATAATTTTGTTGCTTGTTCCGGGCTCACTCCGTACATTTCTAACATTCGATTGTTGACATCGAGAATGTTTCCTTCTAAATCGTGAATGAAGATAGCATCGTAAACATTGTTAAATATCGTCCGCAGGTTTTGCTCGGAAACTTGCAGCGCTGCTTCTGCCTGTTTGCGATCGCCAATTTCTTGTTCTAATTGGGTGACTGCTTGGGAAAGTTCGGCCGTGCGATCGCTCACTCTGTCTTCTAACTCGACTGCTGCTTGCCGCAGTGCTGCTTCGGCGGTTTTTTGATCGGTAATGTCGATCACCGTACCGAACAGTTTTACCACCTTGCCGTTCACATCGGTTTCGGCTTTGCCCAGGGCGTTCACGTGTCGCAAGATGCCGTCGGGACGGTAAAGGCGAAAGTCAAACTCAAAAGGGATGCCTGTTGCGAGTCCCTGCTGCACTTGAGTTTGCCACAATTCCAAATCTTCTGGATGAATCAGAGCTACCTGTTCGGCTATGTTGGGCGCGATGGGGGCCGGTTCGAGCCCGAAGATGCGGAAAAGTTCTTCCGACCAAGTGAGGGTTTCGGTGGCTGCGTCAAGTTCCCAATTGCCGACATGGGCGAGTCTCTGGGCTTCTTTGAGCTGCCGCTGGCTGTTGCGGATGGCGGTTTCGGCAACTTTGCGATCGGTGATGTCGAGCAAAACTCCGCAAAATATTATTTCGCCGTTCTCGCTGCGGGTGGGCATGGAGTCGCCCTGCCACCAGCGAATCTCACCGTCGGGCTTGACTAACCGCCCTTCGTAGTGCCAGGGACAAAGATTTTCTACGGCTTCGTTGACGGAAGCGAGGTGGCTTTCCGAGTCTTCGGGGTGGATGCGACAAATGAATGTATTTAAGTCTCGCGTCATTTCTGCTGCTGTGACGCCCGTGAGATCGAAGATGCGATCGCTAACGTAGTCAACTTGCCAAACTCCGTCCCGGTTGCAAAACTGAAACAGAGCTCCGGGGATGGTGGCCGCGATCGTCCGGAACCGGGCTTCGCTGGCCGTGAGGGCGGCAAAAGTCTGGCGCAGTTCTGCCGTGCGTGCTTCTACTCTGCGCTCTAGTTCTGCGTTGGCGTGTTGTAAGGCTGCTTCTGCTCGCTTGCGATCGGTAATGTCGGTGGCTGTGCCCGTGGTGCCGAGGAAGTTTCCGGTTTCGTCGTAGAGGCCGATGGCGTTAAACATCAAATGTTTCATGCTACCGTCTTTGGCGATTTGGGTGGTTTCGTACTGGAAAATTGATTCTCCGGCAAACAGGCGGGCGAACACTTCTAAATCTTTCTGGCTTTGTTCTGGTGTCACAAAGTCGGAGAAGGGCCGACCGATCATTTCTTCTGGTTCGTAACCGTAGATGTACTTAACTGCTGGGTTGACGAAGGTATAGCGCCCGATCGCATCGACCGACCAAATCATGTCTTGGGAGGTTTCTACCAGGCTGCGGTATTTGGTTTCGCTGGCTTTGACCGCTTCTTCTGTTTTTTTGCGTTCCGTCATGTCGCGGGAGACGCCGATAGTCATTACGATTGCGCCGTCTGCGTTGCGGATCGGTGTTTTGACGGTGCTGAACAGCCGCACTTCTCCGTCGTAGCGCGTCACCGGTTCTTCGGAAATTTGCAGAGTCTGTCCGCTTTCAAATACGAAGGCGTCATCTCTGACGTACTGGAGAGTATTGTCGGGATCGGCGAAAGGTGCGTCTACGATGCCTTGAAGTTCCTCTTCAGTCATGCCGTAATAGTTGCGGAATGCTTGATTTGCCCAAACAATTTTGGATTTGGGGCCTTTGACTAATACCATATCGCCGATCGAATCGAGAATTTGGTGATATTTTTGCTCACTGTCGCGGAGTTTCTGCTGCGCGGATTCGATTTCTGCTATTTGCCTCTGGGTTTGCAAGTGCAGTTCGGCTTGGTAGATGGCAACTGCTAAATGGTCGCCTACTTGTCTGGCAAATTCGATTTCGTCTTCTTGCCACTGGCGGGGTTGACCGCAGGAGTGAATGCACAGCAATCCCCACAAATGTTGCCCTTGCAGTAGCGGTACGACTAAGTTTGCCCGGATTTGAAACCGCTTGAGGATTTTGAGGTGACAAGAGCTCAACCGGGCTTTGTAGATGTCCGTGACTGCTTGAACGTAACCTTTGGTGTAGTTGGCTGCAAATTGTTCGCCGAAGCAATTGTCGCGGACTCTGGTTCCCAAAGAGGGGCTGTATTGGGGCAGTACGTCTTCGGACACTACTTCGCCCTCATTCCATTCGGATTCGGGAAAGAAGCGGTAGATGGCGACTCGATCGGCATTTAGGAGTTGCCGAACTTCGGTGGCTGTGATTTTGAATATTGTTTCTAAGTCTAGGGATTCACGAATTTTGCTAATAACTCCCATCAGCGCCTGCAGCTTTTTGAACCAGGTTTGAGACTGCGTTTCTCTTTCTAGGTGAGCTAGTTTCTCGCGCAGGTTGCTGACTTCGTGATACAGGTATTCATGAAACATAATGATTTTTATTTAGTTATTTTGCGGTTGGTTATCGAGGTTGATGGCATCTCAATAGCGCTCTGCAAGTTGAGCCTGGTAACTCAAAAAGGCAAAGAACATATTCTCCTCATTCTGCTAGCACTTAGCAGCTACTCACACTGCATTTCCGTATTTTTTCGAGATTTGGAGGTCTAGCGACCATCTTAGCTCCCGTATATTTACTGAAAAAGTTGCATAATTTGCTACTACATTAATTGTCAATTAGTGGGAATAATGCCAACAAAACTTACACATAAACCCGGTTTCTTAACGTAATTAACTCAGGAGAACTCCGAAAGTGGAAACAAGAAACCCGGTTCCATTTCGCGAGCGGGAGGAGCGTCTCTGACTAATTTTGACATTTTTTTGTTCGCATTGGGTTGCAATTGTCACCTTTTTATTATTACCCCAAACTCGATTAATGGTTTCCTTGTTATGGCGAGAAAATATCCTGTTGGTAACGCCTTTATTTGAATTTGTTTAAACTTACGCGATCGCCTTTTCTAAATTTTTAAGTAATGCTCGATTTATCTCTCCTAAATTAGATTTTTTACAATCTTTAGGATCAGCCGAAATTTTAGATATTTTTCCTGGCCTTCTCGTTATTTCATGCGAGGGATGGGATTTTTTAAACTGATTAAAATTCACCGAATCAGAGGTTAGTTTTCGGTCAAACAGTTGAGGTAGTTGCAGGCTGTGGTTAAATGGGTTCAACTCAAGGGTGATTCCCTACCGCAACGAGCCCGCACGCGCGTTCGGGATAGCTTCCGCACGCGCGGAGACTTTTTGCCCGATCTTTGCGATTTTTGACAAGTGTAATAATTTTAGATAATACAAATATTTAGGGTATCACATTTTGGGCTAAAGTAAAGGTATTTCAAGCTTGATCAATAGAAATGGCGATCGCGAGTATTAAAGTTTGGGCAAAGTAAGGAGAAATTCCGTAGAAACTCGCATTTCGCTTTCTACCTTTAAAGTGCTACGGTGTTGTTGGACAATGCGAGCGCGAGTGAGAGATAATCCTAAACCGACTGCTTCTGCTGTTGGTTTAGTAGTAAAGAAAATATGGCAGATTTTTCCTTTAATTTCTAGAGAAACTCTGAGAGTATTGTCGCGCAGACCAAGTTCAACTGCTTTTGCTTGCCAGTTTTTGCGTTTTTAGCAAGTTTTTGAGAGTAAATTTTATATTTATCGATCGGTTCCTTGCTGCCATTTTTGGGCTTGTGAAATATAGCCTAACAAACATGATCAATAATATTAATCAAAGCGCGGTTGAAATCCGATAAGGCAACTTCCGACAGAGCGATCGCACTTTCATACTCAATATAAATTATTATATTGAAGTGGCCAGCAGACTGCTGTGATCAACGAATTGCTACAAGCTTAAGAAGCAGTTTTCAGCATCGCCCTGGCTTCCTCAATATTTTCGGCAACCAATTTGCCCGACTCGATAAAGGCTGCTCTTTCGGTATCGCTGAGTTCGAGTTCGACTACTTGTTCGACTCCCTGAGATCCCAAGCGGCAGGGAACTCCTAAAAAGATATCTTGCACACCGTATTCGCCGTGCAAATAAACGCAGCAAGGCAAGAGTCGCGACTGATTAAATAAAATAGATTCCACCATCAAACAGGCAGAAGATGCGGGTGCAAAATAAGCACTACTAATCTTCATCAATTCGACAATTTCTGCGCCGCCGTGGCGAGTCCGCTGTACGAGTCGATCGATCGCCCCAGCATCCATAAGTTGATTGATGGGAATACCGTTGACAGTGGAATAGCGAGGCAAAGGAACCATCAAATCGCCATGAGAACCGATGACAGTTGCATTGATTTCAGCAATTGAAACGCCCAATTCCATGGCAATAAAAGTTTCAAAGCGGGCGGAGTCGAGAACTCCCCCCATCCCCATGACTCGGTGTTTGGGCAAATCCGCAGCTTCCCAAGCTAAATAAGTCATGATATCTAGGGGATTGGTGATGACGATTAAGATTGCTTCGGGAGAATGCTCGATCGCCTGTTTTGAGGCTTCGGTGACAATTCGAGCATTGATTTTAATTAAATCTTCCCGATTGATACCGGGTTTGCGTGGCACTCCGGCGGCAATTACGATGATATTTGAGTTGGCCGTATCTGTATAATCATTTGTACCGACAATTTGGCGATCGTGGCGTTCCACTCCCCTAGCTTCCATCAAATCCAAAGCAACGCCCTGCGGCCAACCCTCCACAATATCTAGCAATACTACATCTGCCAGATTTTTCTCAGCAATTCGCTGGGCTAACGTACTGCCGACTTTGCCTGCACCAATAATTGATACGCGGTTTGATGGAGAATTCATTGGATTTTAGATTTTAGGTTTTAGATTTTAGATTTTAGATTTTAGATTTTAGCAATCAGCTTAATTGGGGAAAGGTGCGCGGTGTGCACCCTTCGCTAAATTAAGAACAGTGATGTTTAGTTTTGGTGAGTTACTTAAAATCTTCGAGTTGGTCTACCCGCAGCCAAATATTGGGGGTGGGTACTTTGCCAAATTTGACGAAGGCATAGTCGCCGCGAACATCCATCACTTCGCCCTTTGTTTCAAATATATACGAGGAAAAGCGCTGGTCGCTGGCTTTGGCTTCTAGACTGTTTTCCAATTTTTCGCGTACAGCGCGAACTATACTGCCTTTCTTGATTGCCATAACTTGCTTTGTTTAGTTTAAAAAACTATACAAATTTTAATCTAGATTTGGCTGGAAAGGACTTCTTCTTTCTTCTGACATCGGGCACCATTCTCGCTTAACAGGATTTCCGGCCTGTTCCACAATAGTTCAATATTCTTGGGCGCTGGCTGTCCCACCCGCCCCTGAAAACCTTATTGACAAGGGTACAAGATATCAGTTCTTCCTTCTTCCTTCTTTCCTCTCCCGCCTTCTTCCGTCTTATTCCTTCTTCCTTCTTCCTGACATCCGTTACATCCGTCGAGCGAATCCGTTGCCGAACTTCCTTCTGCTTATTGCTGACACGCGGGGCAAAAATGAGTCGATCGCCCTGCTAATTTTATACGTTCGATGGTTGTGGAGCAAGTGCGACAGGGTTGACCGGCGCGATTGTACACCCAAGCGACGCCGCCGTAGTTGCCGTTGACACCTTGGACGTTGAGAAAATTGCTAAAAGTGGTGCCCCCGGATTCGATCGCCTTCTGTAAAACTTGAATAATAGCTGTATGGATGCGCCCAATTTGCTCTGCGGTCAAATCCGCGCACAGAGTTGTGGGCATCACTCCCGACAAAAACAAAGTTTCGTCTGCGTAAATATTGCCCAAACCAGCTATCAGTGCCTGGTCTAGCAAAGCTGTTTTTATGGGTCGCGCCCGCCGGTGCAGCTTGCGGGCCAAATATTCTGTTGTAAACTCCTCGGAAAATGGTTCGGGCCCTAAAAGTTTCAGACCGATGACTGTGCTGGAAACCTCGGTTTCTGCAGGCACGTACCACATTTGCCCGAAGGTGCGCTGGTCTACAAACCGCAATTCTTGGTTTCCTTCAAAGAATAGCCGCACTCGCGCGTGTTTTTGCAGGGGTTCGGATCGGTTCACCCACAGCAGTTGTCCAGTCATCCGCAGGTGAACGCCCAACCAGCCGGCTTTTGAAGGAAGGAGGAAGGAAGAAGGAAGAGGGGAAGAGCTTGGAGTTTGATCCCTAAATTCTCCCCCTTTCCCTTTCTCTCTTTCTCCTTCTGGGAATTGAGATAGTTCTGCCAGGAGGTATTTGCCGCGTCTGTACCAGCGGGCGATCGACTTTCCTTTGAGTTTCGTCAAAAAATCGGTCGCAGAGATTGAGCGGGCGATCGTGCTGTTTAGCAACACGTCCCCGTCCAAAATTTCTCGATCGAGGGTTGCTTGATTCAAACCCCGGCAAATAGTTTCAACTTCTGGCAGTTCTGGCACAATTAGCGTTGTTCTGTTCCTTGACCTTGAGGCGAACCTTCGACGGTGCCGGGCACTTCGGCGCCCGGTTTGCTGTCCGTCGAAGTTTTCGGCTGCGAGGGGGCTCCTCCGCTGCCGGTTTTCCGAGTTTTCTCGTCGAGCGTGGTTTGTTTGCCGCCGGAAGCTACAGCAGTCGCTGTTTTCGCTTTTGCTTTGGGTGCTGCCACTTCCACTAATTCGCTTTCGGCGTAGTTGTTGGTGTTGACGCCTGCATAATTTACGGTGTTAAAGCGAACGATAACTGGGTATTTAATGCCGCTTTGGTCTACCGTAGCAACGGTGCCCACTTCTTGATACCAGTAGGATTCTTTGCGGAGAATCCGGACTGTTGAACCGCGTTGAACCATGAGCTTTTTTTCCTTTGCGATGAATAAACGGATCAAGCCATTTTTTTTACTCTAGTCGATCGCGCGGCGCATTTAAAGTCTGCAACGAATTTTTTACCTCCCGCGCCGTTTTTTGTCTGCTGTTTGTAAAGAAAAGTAAATACTTTGGTAGGGCGATCGCTACCGTTGCAAAATAAATAAACTCACATTATCCGTCAAATAAAAGCAGTGCGATCGAGTTGAAAAAAAACTTTACAAATAGTTGTGAATTGCTACAGTTAAAAGTTCTGCGAAATTCTGATAAGTAATGACTGAACCTCACGCAACAGTAATACTCGCGATCAGCGCTGACGGTAAAATAGCAGATGCAGTACGATCGCCCGCGAGATTCGGTTCTGCCAACGACAAAGCCCACCTCGAACAGCAAGTAGCAGCAAGCGACGCCGTTTTGTTCGGCAACGGCACGTTACAGGCTTATGGGACGACGATGAGAGTGATTTCGCCGGAATTGCTCAAACAGAGGGAACTGCAAGGGAATCTCCCACAACCGGTGCAAATTGTGTGTTCGCGATCGTCCCAATTTGACCCCAACTTGCGATTTTTCCAGCAACCGATACCTCGCTGGCTGCTGACGGGGCAAGACAGTAGGGAAACGGCATTGCCATCTCCCTACCCGATGACAAACAGTAAGTTTGATCGAATTATCTATGCGAAAACCGCAGGTGGAGAGATTGATTGGATTGATGCGTTTCAACAGCTAGCAAGCTTCGGTATCAAACGCTTGGCGATTCTGGGAGGGGGAAAACTCGTAGCGTCTGTGCTGGCTGCAGGCTTGGTAGACGAACTGTGGCTGACGGTGTGCCCGTTAATTTTGGGCGGGGCTGATGCACCGACACCAGTGGAGGGAGAGGGTTTTTTGGCAGATTTAGCTCCGAAATTGGAGCTTTTGGCGGTTAAACAGGTGGGACAAGAGGTATTTTTGCATTATCGGGTTGATCGAACTAACTGAAGCTCAAACGTAATCGGAGACTAGGGTTTGACGATTAAGCCCTCCGATCCCCCCTAGCCCCCCTTAAGAAGGGGGGAACCGGAGGCGATCAAAGTCCCCCTTCTTAAGGGGGATTTAGGGGGATCGGGTTTTGGACAAAAGCGAGATTTGTCAGGTTTCAAGGTTCAGTTGACACCAGTTGCCATTCAGCTTTCCCAGCGATCGAAGAATTGTATTAACTTAAATGAAGTTCGATCGCTCTACGCTCAAATCTCCCTATGCTGAAACAGCCAAAACCTGAATATTCTGTAGCCTGGATTAGCAAAATAGGCGAAATCCCGCAAGCGTCGTGGGATGCCTTGGCGATGCCACTAAAAACTCCATTTCTGGAATGGGATTGGCTGAACAATCTCGAAGTATCGGGCAGTGCAACAGGTAAAACCGGTTGGCTACCGCATCACTTAACAGTCTGGCGAGACAAACAGTTGATTGCTTGCGCGCCACTTTATGTCAAAAGTCACAGTTACGGGGAATTTGTATTCGATAATCAGTGGGCGGATTTAGCCCAACGTTTGGGTGTTCACTATTATCCCAAATTGATGGGAATGACGCCGTTTACTCCGGCTGAAGGCTATCGGTTTTTGATTGCCGAGGGGGAAGATGAAGATGAGTTAACGGGAGTAATGGTAAGCGCGATCGACCATTTTTGCGATCGCCACAATATCTCCGGCTGCAATTTCCTTTATGTCGATCCCGAATGGCGGCAGCGCATGGAACGCCACGGTTTCAGCAGTTGGCTGCACCACAGTTATATTTGGCAAAATCAAGGCTATCAAAATTTTGACAATTATTTAGGCGCATTTAATGCCAACCAGCGCCGCAATATCAAACGCGAACGCAAAGCAGTCGATCAAGCTGGTTTGTTGATAAAAACGCTGACGGGCGATGAAATTCCCCAAGCCATGTTTGCTCAAATGTATGCTTTTTATGAGAATACTTGCGACAAATTTGGTTGGTGGGGAAGCAAGTATCTGACTAAGCGATTTTTTGAACAGTTGCACCACAATTATCGCGATCGAGTTTTATTTGTAGCCGCCTACGACAAGGAAGATGACAGACAGCCTGTGGGTATGTCTTTTTGTTTGTATAAGGGCGATCGACTGTACGGGCGTTATTGGGGAAGTTTGCAGGAAATCGACTGCTTGCACTTCGATGCTTGTTACTATACGCCGATCAAATGGGCGATCGATCGGGGCATCCAAAGCTTCGATCCGGGTGCCGGCGGGCGGCACAAAAAACGGCGCGGCTTTCCAGCTACGCCAAATTATAGTTTGCACCGATTTTATAACAACCGTCTGGCCCAAATTCTCAAGTCTTATATCGGTCAAATTAACGAAAGAGAACAGCAAGAAATTGATGCAGTAAACGAGGATTTACCTTTTACTAAGTTACCTCCTTTGTTACTCGGCGAGTGACGGCTAACTGGGAATTTGGAATTGGAAATTGGGAATTAGTAACAGCCCATCGGTGTCAACATAATACTAAAACCCTGTGTATATCTCGTTTGTATCGAAGTTTCGATACCCCTAAATTCCCCTTAAGAAGCGGGACTTTGAAGGCTCTTTCCCCTTTATTAATGGGAGTTAGATGGGAGGTAAGAATAGTCTTATCCCCCCCCTTATTAAGAGGGGTTAGGGGGGATCGCAACTAAACTATAAACGATATTTATTATGGATTTGAGTCTTAAGTTGACACGAATGGTAACAGTCAACAGTCAACAGTTAAACTAATTCAAAATTACCTTGCCATCTTCCTGAATTTGCAACGATTTTGTATCAGCGTCCAACTCAGTTGTCGCGCCGAAACTGACTTGCAACATTCCCGGCATCGCGGTTGCTTGGGGGCGAACTAGCACCAATCCGCCGTCTGGGCGCTGATAAGTGAGGGTGATTGGCACTTTGAGGGCTTGAAGCAAAATTTCAGATTGTTCGCCCAGAGTGCGCGGCTGGGTCACGCCTACGATTTGATAATTGATGACAGCATTGGTGGTATTCACCAGTTTAATTACTATCATGCCTTCGGCAGGCGTAACTCGCGCACTGGGCATGGGGAAGCGGGCAGGCGCGTCTGTTGGTGTAGAGGGCATCCCGCTGAGGCCCGGACTCGCAGCCGGAGTTGGTTCGCTGACGGGCTCTTCAGTGGCTGCGGGAGTCTCTGCGGGTTGGGAAACGGGTTTTCCTTGTTGGGGCGGGGGGCCGCCGGCTTGGGAAAGTGTTGCGAGACTAACGAGTAAACCTCCGCAGGTGGCTGCTAGCAAGCTGATTTTTTTTAACGGTAGATTGTGGCGAAACATAAATAACTCCTCACAAGTTTGATCGAGGTTTTCCAACAAAGTTCATGTTAATCTATGCGGGAATTGAATTTTAACAGCTTGCTTGGGGCCAGAGGTAAGAAGAATCAGGCTTGAGGGGGAGATTTTTTTTACCGCAGAGGGCGCAGAGGGCGCAGAGGAAGAGGGGAAGTTTTAGACGCGAGATGCTTCGGATTTGTGGGCGGGGAGGGTGACGGTAACGGCTGTACCTCGATCGACTTGGCTGTCAATGCGGATTTGGCCACGGTGATTTTCGACAATTGCCTTGGCGATGGCTAATCCTAAACCGGAACCAGCGGCGCTGCGGTGGGTTCGGGCGGGATCTGCGCGGTAGAATCGATCGAACAAATGCGGCAGGGCTTCTGCGGAAATTCCGATGCCGGTGTCTGTTACTTTTATTTGCAGCGCTGGATTTAAGATCGGCGAATTTCTTTTGTGTTTACCTGCGAGTTGCAATTCTACTTCAATTTGACCGCCAGAGGGCGTGTACTGCACGGCGTTGCTGACGAGATTGGTAAACAGTCGGGCTAGTTGATCCCAGTCGCCCAACAGTGTAAAGTTGTCCTCAGCGTTGGGCAGATCGACAATTTCCAAAGAAAGAGAGAGATTTTGGGTTGTGGCGATCGCCTGTTGTTCTTCAATTACCTCCATCAGCAAAGCATCGAGGGGAACTTCAATCCACTGCTGTTGCACGATACCGCTGTCTTGTCTGGCTAAAAACAGCAAATCGTCCACCAAGCGCCCCAAACGGCGGGTAAGGCGTTCGATAACTTGTAGCTGTTGATGTTGCTGAGGTTCGATATCCGGTTCCGCCAAAGCTACTTGGACGTTAGTTTGAATAGTGGCGATCGGATTTCTGAGTTCGTGAGAAGCATCAGCAGTAAACTGTTTGAGACGCTGATAAGATTCCCGCACAGGTTTCATAGCCAATCCCGACAGCAGCCAGCCAATAGTCGCCACGCAAATTAGAGTTAAACTCGCGCCCAAAATCAAATCGAGAATTAATTGGCGGATGGGTTTTGTCACTTCAAACCAAGGATGGCTAACTCGCAAATATCCCAGAACTTGGCGGCCGATTTGTACTCGCTGCGTTACTTGTCTGAGGGAATAGTTTTGAGTTGTCCGAATGCTAATTGGTTTGGTAGAAACGCGATTTGTATTTTGTGCGATCGACTTTTCACTACCTAAATTTAGATTTTCCTGCCCACCTGCATTCAAACCGCCATCAAAATCTCTTCTTTCTCCCCTCTGCGCCCTCTGCGTCTCTGCGGTTAAATCCCTCTTCCCTCTACCCATTAAATCCGTGACATCCCGTACATGGCCTGTTGCCAAACTTTTTTCGACCTGATTTATACCCTCAAACTGCAACTTATTATTAATTATCCAAACTGTTTCGCCGGTGCGGTTAGCATGAATGGGAATATTCAGGGGTTCCGATAAAGTAGACCACAGCAATTCGCCCGTAGGACTGAACCATTCTAAATCAATGTGGTCGTCTTCTACAGCATCGGTGCTATCTCGAAAACTGGCTTGAATATTAACTTGCAATTTATTTTTTTTATCGTGGGTATTAGGCAAACTTAGCGGCTCTATAACGAGAGTTCGCTCTATTACTTCTACAACATGATTGAGGGTGTCATCAATGCGATCGATCAAAGTAGTGCGGACGTAGAAATAGAAACCCGTGGCAAATACAAGTAACAATACAGCAGTAACGGCAGTGTACCAAATAGCGAGGCGGCGGCGGGTAGCTTGAAACATATTGCGAAGGAAGTTCGGCAACGAATTGTGTAATAGATTCAACAGATTTAACCGATTTAATAACTATAACCTTCTTCTATTATTTTCTTCTCTTCTTCTCTTCCTGCGTGTTCTTTGCGCCTTCCCGGTTCTTAAAAAAAGCCTTGCTCGCAAAATATTCCAAAAAACTCTAACAACTTTCCATTTTTGATACTTCAGGCAGATGTGGAGGTAGCTGTCAGTGTAGTAGTCTAATCGCGAAACTTTTTAGGTAAAAGCCTGTGAACAAATTTTTATTTCGAGCCGCGATCGGACTATTAATGGCATTTTTTGGGGCAATTACCTATTTTACAAACGACGTACAAAATCCCGTAACAGGAGAGAGACAGCGGGTGCAGCTTTCTCCCCGCCAGGAGATAGTTTTGGGATTGCAGGCGCGAGATCAAATGGCAGCCAAGCACGGGGGGCTTTATCCCAGCCAAAGTATTCAGCAGTATATCGATCAAGTAGGAGCACGAGTTGTCAACGGTTCGGCGGCGAAACAAGCAGGTTATCCGTTTGAATTCCACCTGCTGCGAGATGCCCAAACTGTCAATGCTTTTGCTTTACCGGGGGGACAAGTTTTCATTACTGCGGGGCTGCTGCGCCGGCTAAATTCCGAGGCTCAGTTGGCCGCTATACTAGGGCACGAAAGCGGTCACGTTGTGGCGCGCCACGGTGCGGAACACTTGGCAAAACAGCAGTTGGGCAGGGCTTTGGTAACGGCGGTTGGGGTGGCTACTAGCGACGATCGCGGGGGTGGTCAGCAGGCAGCATTAATTGCTCAAGCTGTCAATCAAGTTGTCGGTTTGCGGTACGGTAGGTCTGACGAACTTGAGAGCGATCAGCTCGGTTTTCGGTTTATGACGGAAGCGGGTTACGATCCTAGAGGAATTGTTGAGGTAATGCAAATCCTCGGTGCTGCTAGGAAGGGCGAAGCGCCGCCGGAGTTTTTGAGTTCTCACCCCAACCCTGAAAACCGAGTTCAAAAGTTGCAAGCTTTAATCGCGCAAAATTACCCTAACGGCGTTCCAGCTAATTTGGTGTCTGGACGCGAGGAGTTTGCTAAGAATTTGTCTGGCGGTTAGCAATAATTGCATAGGGCTTTACAAAAGTTATTACTAAAGGCGGATCTAAGTTCGGCTGGGAGTTGGCACGATCGACTTAATGAGCGATCGAGCAATTGGAAAGTTGAAAACCATGATTCAATCTTGGATGATTATCGGCGGCGTGACTTTCTCAGTCGCGTTCGGTACTCTGTTTTTTAAACTGCGCGATATTAACTGGGCAGTCAAACTTGAAAGACCGGATTGGATGTTTTTTGAGCCTGCTATTCCGTTAATTTGGACGGTGATTTTTGCTTGCGGGGCCGGCAGCGCTACTTTCGTGTGGGAACAGGAGCCAGGGAGCATTAAAACATGGTTGTTGATGGCTTTGTACTTGCTTTTAGAAATTGTCACAGTTGCTTATATTCCCGCTACTCTCAGAGCCAAAAGTCTCAAAGTAGGGACAATTTTGGGAGGGGCTGGCGAGATTGTGGGAGCTGTGTTGACGTTGGCTGTTTTGCCGATTTCTCAAACCGCAGCTTTGTTACTTTTGCCTTACGTGATTTGGGGTGCGATCGGCACTTATACTACTTGGGAAATGATTCAATTAAACCCAGAAGCTGCATAAATATTCGGTGTTCTTCGGCGCACCCTACAGACTATAACCCTCTTCTCTTCTCTCCCTTTGTGTCCTTAGCGTCTTCGCGGTTCGTAAAAAAAAACATTGTTAATAATAGCAAATCCGTGCTAGCGGGTTAACCCACCCGAAAAAGTGAGGAAATCCGCTTAACAGTGTGTGGGTATTTGATGAGAAAATAGATGAATAAAACAGCGTTAAATCAAAGGATGACAGTTATCAATGGCCATTAAAGACCAGCCCCAAGCACCTCGTTTTCGACAAATTAGCAATGTCTTGTTATTGCTCTCAAGTTTGTTTTTGCTGGCAAACATCTTTTTACCCAATTTGTTCGGCCCCCAAATTCCGCAAGTGCCTTACAGCTTGTTCGTCCATCAAGTACAAGAACAAGATGTAGTCAGAGCTTCAGTAGGTCAAAATGAAATTCGCTACCAACTCAAAGGCGAAGGTGACAAACCCGGTCAAGTGCTGTCAACTACGCCAATTTTTGACCTGGAACTGCCTAAACTTTTGCAAGAAAAAGGCGTTGAATTTGCGGCAACTCCGCCGGCTAAAAATGGCTGGATCGGCAGTGTTTTAAGCTGGGTGGTTCCGCCGCTGATTTTTGTGGCGATTTTTCAATTTTTTATGAACAGACAGGGTGGCGGACCGCAGGGTGCGCTGTCGCTCGGCAAAAGCAAGGCTAAGGTCTATGTAGAAGGCGAATCGGCTAAAATTACTTTTGCTGATGTGGCTGGAGTAGAAGAAGCTAAAACTGAATTAGTCGAAGTTGTTGAATTCCTGAAAACTCCTGACAGGTTTACGGCAATTGGCGCGCGAATTCCGAAAGGCGTGCTGTTAGTCGGGCCTCCGGGAACTGGCAAAACTCTGTTAGCTAAAGCAGTAGCTGGTGAAGCTGGCGTGCCGTTTTTTAGCATATCGGGTTCGGAGTTTGTGGAACTGTTTGTAGGTGTTGGTTCTGCAAGAGTTAGAGATTTATTCGAGCAGGCTAAGAAACAGGCTCCTTGTATTATTTTCATTGATGAATTGGACGCGATCGGCAAATCTCGTAGCAGTAACGCTAGCTTCGGTGGGAATGATGAACGCGAACAAACTCTCAATCAATTATTAACTGAAATGGATGGTTTTGCGGCGGGCAATACTACGGTAATTGTGCTGGCTGCAACTAACCGCCCGGAAAGTTTGGATGCTGCTTTGTTGCGCCCTGGTCGTTTCGATCGCCAAGTTTTAGTCGATCGTCCGGATTTATCCGGCCGCGAAGCAATTTTGAACATTCACTCTCAAAAAGTGAAGTTGGGCCCGGATATTGACTTGAAGGCGGTCGCCACTCGCACCCCCGGTTTTTCGGGCGCAGATTTGGCAAATTTGGTCAATGAAGCTGCCTTGCTAGCTGCTCGCAACAAGCGCCTAACTGTAGCTCAGGAAGACTTTTATGAGGCGTTTGAGCGCGTTGTCGCTGGCTTGGAAAAGAAAAGCCGGGTGCTCAACGAAAAAGAGAAAAAGATTGTGGCTTACCACGAAGTCGGCCACGCGATGGTGGGTGCTGCGATGACTGGCGGCGGCGAAGTGTCAAAAATCTCGATCGTCCCGCGCGGTATGGCTGCACTGGGTTACACGTTGCAAGTACCGACTGAAGACCGTTTCTTGTTGGATGAATCGGAACTGCGCGGTCAAATTGCGACTTTGTTGGGCGGGCGATCGGCTGAGGAGGTCGTGTTTGGTAGCATTACTACTGGGGCTTCAAATGATTTGCAAAGGGCGACCGATCTAGCTGAACGGATGGTGACAACTTACGGGATGAGTAAGGTTTTGGGGCCTCTAGCTTACGATCGAGGCCAGCAAGCAATGTTCCTCAACGACGGTATGGGAAATGCCCGCCGCGCGGTAAGTGCTCAAACTGCGGAGGCGATCGACCAAGAAGTGAAGGAAATTGTCGAAACTGCACATCAGCAAGCTTTGGATATTCTGAAAGCAAATCGAGAATTGTTGGAAACAATTACGCAGAAACTGTTGGAAACTGAGGTGGTGGAAGGTGACGCGCTTCGCGAATTCCTCCGTCAAGTGCGGCCTTTAGATAAGGTTGCGGCTTGAGTTTAATAGGGTTTAATCGGACTTACGCATGAGGTCCAGAAACCGGGTTTTTTCGAGAAGACTCCGCTGTAGTCGGCAGATTCGAGAAAAACCCGGTTTCTTTGTTCGGAGTGCGTCCAAGACTGTTCATAAAGATGTATGATTATTCGAGGGCGGTTGTAAAAAAAATTTCACAGTTGTGAGTTACTTCTACCCACGAGATGTGTCCCTTGGTGTAAGCGCCTCCCTTGAGCGAAATTACATAGCCTTTTACTTACTCAGTGTTTGGCTGATAGCTCATTAATCCAAATATATATAAAAACATCATGGCTAAAGTTAATCTAGATGCTCTGATTCCACGACAAGATTTTGAAGTAGAAGAAAATATCAATCCAGGTAAGAAAAAAGAAACAATTTCTATTGAAGACATCAAAACCGATTCATTTTTCTTTTCAAACCTCCGAAAGCCCGATTTCCAAAGAGAAACTAATGAATGGGATAGCCAAAAGATTTGCGAATTAATCAAAAGTTTTATCGAAGGTGATTTGATACCCGCCATCATTTTGTGGCGAAGTACAGGTGGATTCTTATTCGTGATTGATGGGAGTCATAGATTGAGTGCATTGTCTGCTTGGGTTAACGATGATTACGGTGATGGACAAATCTCCAAACTATTTTATGACGGTGTAATTCCTGATGAACAATTAAAGATTGCTGAAGAAACACGCAAACTGATACACAAAAAAGTTGGCTCGTACAACGATTTTAGATTAGCTCTCACATATCCGGACAAAGTTAAGCCAGAAATTGTAAAATCTGCAAAAAGTTTAGCAGCATTGGCAATTCAGCTTCAATGGGTTGAAGGAGATGTAAGTAAAGCAGAAAATTCATTTTTAAAAATCAATCAGCAAGCTGCCCCCATTGATAAAACTGAGCTCAAACTTCTTGAATCCAGAAAGAAACCTAATAGTATCGCAGCACGCGCAATAATAAGAAGCGGCAAAGGTCATAAATATTGGTCGTTCTTGTTAAAGGAAATACAGGATCAAATTCAAGAAATAGCTAAAGAAATTAATGAGATACTTTTTGAACCGAAGTTGCAGACTCCCATAAAAACTCTAGATCTACCTGTGGGCGGAAAATTGTATTCCGCTCAAACTTTACCATTAATTTTAGACTTTGTAAATATTGTTAACAAAATAGATTTTAACAATAAGGGAGTTAATGATGATCTCACAGGTGAAACAACAATAAAGATTTTAAAAAAGGTGAGAAAACTTGCATATATATTAAATAGCAATCATTCATCATCTTTGGGGCTACATCCCATTCTATATTTCTATTCACAAAATGGACAACACAGAACAGTCTCTTTCTTTGCTGTTGTTGATTTTGTCATGAAACTAGATGAAAGAAAAAAGTTAAATGACTTCATAGATGTTAGAGAAAAATTTGAATATTTTCTTCAAAATTACGACTACTTAATTAAACAGATTTATGAAAAGCATAGGGATGTTCAGAAAAGCTACAAACACATATCGAATTTTTTTGAGCAAGTTGTGATTCATTTAAAAGCTGGAAAAACTCTTGATGACACTATAAACCAAATTATATCGAGCGATGATTTTAAGTATTTAAATATTCGTAATAAAGAGAAGTCAATTACTTCATCCACAAAAGAATTCAATACAAATAAAAAAAGTGAGATTTTTATAAAAGGAGCATTGCTGAGTGTACCGCGCTGTAAAATATGCAACGGATTAATTCACAGAAACTCAATTTCTATCGATCACATACAGCGGAAAGAAGATGGTGGCTTGGCAACTTTAGATAATGGGCAGATAACTCATCCATATTGCAATACAGGATATAAAAATTAAGCTTTAAAAAATATCGCATCCAACCAATGCAGCAATTACATTATGATTGGTCTGGCGATCGAGTTGGGCTGATAAAAGGCTAATGGCAAAACTCTATTATCGAGGCATGGCAGAAGAAAACGGTAAACCCAAAATGGGACGCAACGCGAGGCTACTGGGAGTCAGACCCAGTATTGACATTGATGTTGAGCAAGTGCCCAAAGACTGGTTGGATGAACAAGGTTATTTACTACCAGAAACAGAGCGCAAGTCTTCAGAGGAGTCTGTCACTGTAGCCATTAGAAACACAAAAGGAATGTCTGTATCCCTCTCTATCGAAGGCTTACCACCATTCCGCAAACCCCCAAAATTTGGCGGAACAGGAAAAGATCCTCTTTGGCAGATTGACGACAGCAAGATCCTCGGAGATATTGAAGCTGTGCAAGATAGTCCAACTCATGTCAGTATTTTGCCAAGCGCTACAATGCTTTTAGAGAAATATGAAGCAGCCCTGGCCCAGACACAGAGCGAATGGGAGAAAGTTTGATAGTTTAATTTAGTCAACGGGAGAACAGCAATGGCATGGGTGTTTAGCTTATCGGCTGAATGTGGCACAAAGCAATCTGAAGCACAGCAATTTGCTCAATATTTCAATAAAAGTTTCTGGGTGCTCTCAAACGGTAGAGTTTCCCAATGTCGGGCAGAAATTTTTCAGGATATAGAAGAAAATTGGTGGTGTCGAGTTTGTCCAAGTGGCATCAGTGAGATTGGAATTAACACTCCAGAAAGTGCTTATTTAATGACGGAAATAGGTAGATTTCTGTATCTGCGTTTGCGGTTTGCTCCACCGTTTCGGTATGCTTTAGTTGGTATGGAAGTAGATGAGTTTAGAACCTACAGCGAATTGATTGAAGAGCCTGGCTTGGCTTTTCCTGGATTGGTTTTAGCTGAAGCTGTTTGGCAAGCAACGGGAGCATCTTCGGTTTTTCAATCGTTCAGTCTGGGATATGTTTGGAAGCCCTATGAAGGTGAAGTTTATAAACCACTACTAGCATCACCGGACTTAAAGAACAAGCCTGATGAATTGCTGCGTGGGGTAAATTTTTTCAAGGGAGCCATCACCCCTCACAGTAACTCCAAAACTGTGCGATATTTACGGAGAAAGCGATCGGCCTCTACCTCTCGAAGAATTAGTCCCTCCATAAAGCGATCGTTATAAACAAACAGAAACCCGGCTGCTTCAAACACCCGGGTTTCTAAATATTGTTGCTGCATTTTCGAGCGATCAAATTCCGGGCACGTAGGCCATAACTGGAGTACCTTGCTGCTGCTGCTGCGCGATTTCCAATAGCCGTTGAATGCGATCCTCTGTCGGCGGGTGAGTGCGGAAAAGTGACTGCAAACCTTTAGTCGAAAAAGGATTCACAATCAGCAGCGGCGACATCGCAGGATTGCCGTGCATGGGAATTTCATGACCCAGTTTTTCCAATTTTTGCAGGGCGTTTGCTAAGCCGATCGGGTTATTGGTAATTTCCACCGCACCGCTGTCGGCTGCAAATTCCCTCGTCCGAGAAATCGCCAATTGAATTACGGTTGCTGATAGCGGTGCCAAAATGATTAAAAACAGCAAACCAAACGGATTCGCGCCTTGTCTGCTATCCCGCGTTACCGGGCCGTAAAGCGCTCCAAAAGTCAGAATTCGCCCGACAAATGTAATCGCGCCGGCAATTGTGCCTGCAACTGCTTGAGTGAGTGTGTCGCGGTTGCGGATGTGCGTGAGTTCGTGGGCTAAAACGCCTTCCAATTCTTCGCGGGAAAGCAGCTTGATGATGCCTTCAGTAACTGCTATTGTCGCGTGTTCCGGGTCTCTTCCTGTTGCGAATGCGTTCGGAGATTGAGTGGGAACTAGAAATATTTTCGGCACCGGAATTTGGGCTTTTGCGCTCAGCGATGCTACCATATCGTAGATTTCTGGTGCTTCGCTGCGGGCGATCGGCTGAGCGCGGTAAGCCATTAACGCGGCCGTGTCTGAATAGTACCAAGAGCTAAAACTTGAGAAGGCTGCTAGCGCTAAACCGATGTAAAGTCCTTGCTCGTTGCCGATTAAATAATAACTTCCTAAAACGAGAAGGCCGCTTAGGAGTCCTAAGAGAGCGGCTGTTCTGAGTTGATTTGTTCCTAGCATGGCGGGTTGAGGGCGATCGCTATTTTGATATTTTTTATCTTGTAATTATATTTTCATATTTGCGGGCGATCGCGCCTCTATCTGCCGAAATAACTGCTACAGCCAATAGTAGTATTTCAAGTTTTCTGTCAGAAACTGGGAATCCCTCGGGAGGCTCTCTCGCCTGCTCTCAAAAGGTGGCATAGCGGCAGGATATGACATTTCCAGCCCGAACCTGGAACCCAGATTAAAAACAAAATAAACGCAGACAATCTTACATTCATCTGCGTTTGTCTGCGTTCATCTGCGGTTGAATTCTTCAACCCTAAACCGCTTGCACTTGCTTTTCCTCAACAGGAACAGGTTCTTGATAGACGGTTTGAGACTCATTAGCCAAAAACTCGGCTAATTGAGCTTCGATTTCATCCCGCACAATCTGGCGGTATTCCAGGAAATGCTCGTTGTGAGCACACACTGTTAAATAATGATCCCAAACCGCTGGATTGCGCTTGAGAATGCTGAACAAATGATGCCAAAACTTCCAGCGAGTTTTGCGCTTGACTCCCTGCCGCCAAACCACAGTTAACAGTGCTCGCAAATCGATCCAACTGGGAACTCTCGCAGGTATCTTTGCTGTAGGTGCACCCAACATTAAGAAATGGCGATAAGTCCGGTCTAAATATTTCTCAGCATCGTACACTTCGCAGAATGCCTCGACATATTCGCGGGCAATATCTTCGAGAGGCCGCGTCGGGATAAAGTTCATCAAGGTAGTCTGGTTGAGGTTGCCAGATTTGTCGCGCAACCGCCCTTCTTTTGCTAGTCTGTGGGACAATGCAGTGTGCGGCAAAGCTTGCAGCATTCCAAAGGTTGTGCTCGGAATTGCTGCTGCTTCGGCAAACTGGACAATCCGCTGGCCGGCACCGGGTTTTTCGCCGTCAAATCCGATGATGAATCCGGCCATTACTCGCAAACCGGATTTGGCAATTAACTCTACGGATTCTATCAGAGAATTGCGGGTATTTTGGAATTTTTTGGTCATTTGCAGGCTTTCTTCGTCGGGAGTTTCAATCCCTAGAAATACTGCATTAAAATTGCACGCTACCATCATATCCATCAATTCTTGGTCTTGGGCTAAATCGATGGAGGCTTCTGTGTTGAAAGTAAACGGAAATTTGTGTTCTTCTTGCCAGACTTGTAAGTCTTTTAGCAACAGTTTGACGCTGCGTTTGTTGCCGATAAAATTGTCGTCTACCATGAACACGCCGCGCCGCCAGCCCAAGTTGTAGAGATAGTCTAATTCTGCTATCAATTGTTGGGGGTTTTTGGTGCGGGGTTTGCGGCCGTAGAGGACGATGATGTCGCAGAATTCGCACTGGAAGGGACAACCTCGGGAAAATTGAATCGACATCGAATCGTAGGCATCTAATTCCAGCAAATCGAAGCGGGGGACAGGAGTTGTCGTAACATCGGGTTTTACGCCATCCGATCGATAAATTCCGCTTTTTTCGCCGCGCGCTATTGCTTCGACGAACATCGGCAAGGTGATTTCGCCTTCGTCTAGAATCAGGTAATCTATGCCCGCTGCTTGAGGTTCTTCGGGTACGGAAGTGGGGTAAGGGCCGCCGCAAGCTACGGATTTACCGCGCCGTTTTGCTTCGCGAATGATGTCTAGCAAATCTTCTTTTTGAACAATCATTGCAGACAGAATAACGAGCTCTGCCCATTCCCATTCTGCTTCGGTGATTTGTCTGATATTGCGATCGACTAACTTAAATTCCCATTCTTGGGGTAAAATAGCTGCTACTGTTACCAAACCCAGCGGTGGCAGCAGAACTTTCCGATCAACTAATTCTAAGATTTTCTCGTAAGACCAAAATGTTTTCGGAAACAGCGGGTAAACTAGAAGAACTCGCATTATATGTTAAACCTCACATCAGTAAACAACTTGCGATCGGGCTGGCGTGTTTGAGAGTTCGATCGACTCTCAAGACTTCATGTTAAGGCTAAAATTACGATCTTGCACTCGATCGAATATCTGGCGATGGGTCACACCCCCTAAGCCACACACAATGAGCGCAATTTTTAGCTTGCAGTTCCCTGTTAAAGTTTGCAAATGCTGATATCTTATCGTATTTGACCCTTAATTGACGATAATCGC
The DNA here is from genome assembly GCF_036704575.1 of Microcoleus sp. K5-D4. Classification (NCBI taxonomy): domain Bacteria; kingdom Bacillati; phylum Cyanobacteriota; class Cyanophyceae; order Oscillatoriales; family Microcoleaceae; genus Microcoleus; species Microcoleus sp. K5-D4. Next base: position 33,599 of record NZ_JAUBSD010000022.1, on the reverse strand, counting down.
ATTTAAAAAGCATGGGACTAAGACAAAAAAGAATTTGAAAAACTTACATTATTCGTAAAATACGCCTCGGCGCACCCTACATATATCTCGTAAGGTGCATATTCCCTCTTCCCTCTTCCCTTTTCCTTCTACTTCTAATTTGAATTTTTGCCTGGAATCCCGCTAGTTCTTAACATATCGGCAACTGTGCCGCAGTAACTCGGCATTCCTATGCTTTCGGGATTCACAAGATTTTGATAGGTAAAATGGCGGTAGCTGATGCAAAATCTATCCCAAGCAGCCACCTGAATTCGGAACAGCCAAATAAAGAAATCAGCCAGCAAAGGTGACAGAGTAATCCGAAAAAATATGTTTTTATTCAAATACTTGCAAGCTTGTTCTACCACTTCATTAGCTGTAATCGCCGGATTTCCTAGCACAAAATGTCGCGGTTCCTCGGAAGCGGGCGGATGTTCAACTAAATAATTAACTACTTTAGCAATATCTGCACCGTGGATGAAGTGAAAACTGCCATCTGCCTTAAACCAGCGAATCAAACCAATCCATTTGGCGACAAGTGGTAGGCCAGATGACAAGTGAGAGACTGGTTTTTCTGCGTCTCCTCCCAATACTAATGTCGGGTAAAGTGCCGTAATCGGAGGCACATTTGTCAAGGCTGATAAATGCACCATGCAGTTGTATTTTGAGCTAATATAATCTGTCCCCAGTTCCCCGGCTTCTTTGAGCAAATTGTTGTCTCTACCGAGAATACTGGCTGTTGAAAAATAAATTACTTGTTGGCAAGCCTGTGGCGAAAGTAGTTGAATTAAGCGGAGAGTTTTGGTTACGTTAACGTCAAACACTTCTTGAGTTCCTCCCCAAGCAGTGGCAGCTAAAATTGCGACATTAATTGTTTGGAGAAGTTCGGCGTGTTGATCGATATCTCGCATATCGCCTTGTATTATATGGATGCCGGGGCGGGCTTTCCAGTCAAATTTTAATTTTTCCGGGTTGCGAACTAAGAGGTAAAGTTCGTGGTTTGTCTCTTGAATCAAAGTTTCGGCCATGTAGTGACCGATACAGCCACTTGCACCCGTCACAAAAATTTTTTTGGAGTTCATTTTGCCGCAGGGGAAGAGGGAGGATTTGAGGATTTTTTGACGGTAGGGAGACGGCATGACCTATTAGTGCCAACTTAAACCTCAAGTCCATGAGGAATATCCCTTTTATTCGAGCCCAGATCCCCCTAAATCCCCCTTAAGAAGGGGGACTTTGAGTGCTTCATATCCCCCCCTTATTAAGGGGGGTTAGGGGGGATCTAGACTTTGATACAAACAACAGAGACAGTCGGTTTTACGTTAAGTTGACACCAATGGGCTCTTGGAGTGTCCTACAAATATCAGATGCAATTAACCGGATTCGCTCCGATTATATTATCTTTTTCCACCGTAGGGATACGCCATTGCCGTATCCCTACAAATATGAGTTGCAATTAACCGGATTCGATCGGATTCTACAATCGCAATCAATTTCAAGCAGCAACTGCAAGCAATTTGTCGGCTTGTTTTGCGGTTTCAAAGAAGAAACGCACGTTGTCTTCGGGAGTACCCGGTAATACGCCGTGTCCCAAATTGAGGATGTGTCCGCGATGACCGGCTTTGCGAATTGTATCAAGAATTCGATCGCGAATAAACGGTTGAGAACCAAACAACACGCCCGGATCGAGATTTCCCTGAACGTTCATATTCGGGCCCAAACGTCGGCGCGCGTCTGCCATATCCACAGTCCAATCGACGCTGACGATATCGGCGCCGGATGTTGCCATGCGTTCGAGGATGCCGGCACTTCCGGTGACTAAGAGAATTAGCGGGGTGTCGGGATGGGTTTTTTTGACTTGCTCGAACACCTGTTTCTGGTAAGGTAGAGCGAAGGTGTCGTAGTCTTGCGGGGACAGTTGGCCGGCCCATGAGTCGAACATTTGCACTACTTGCGCGCCGCAGTCGATTTGATAGCGCACGTAAACGGCGATCGCATCGGCGAATTTCGACAGCAACTGATGCAGTAAAGTTGGATCGGAAAATGCCATGTTTTTGATGATGGCATAATCCTTAGAACCTTTGCCCTCAACCGCATAGGCCGCCAGCGTCCACGGCGCGCCCACAAAACCGAGCACGGTGGATTTGTTGCCGACTTCCTCGCGCAGGGATTTCAGGATTGTTTTGATAAACGGCAAGCTTTCTTCCGGGTTCAGCGGTTGCAGGTTGTCGATTTGCTGCTGAGTGCGGATGGGTGCGTGGATAATCGGGCCTTTGCCTTCGGCGATGTCCATGTCGATGCCCAAACCGGGCATGGGGGTGACAATATCGGAAAACAGAATTACGCCGTCGGGTTGAAACGCGCGCCACGGCTGAAGCGAAACTTCGATCGCAACTTCGGGAATTTCGGAACGTTCGCGAAACGAGGGATACTTTTCTCGCAAATCTCGATAAGCCTTCATGTAGCGGCCGGCTTGACGCATCATCCACACGGGCGGGCGGTCTAGGGTTTCGCCGCGGGCTGCCCGCAACAACAAGGGAACTTCATTTAATGCCGACATTTTAACTTTTCTCTACCTTAGATATTTCAATGCCTTTGGTAGCTTACCACTGTGCGATCGTCCTTTTTGACAAAATCGTTGTGTGTACAAATGTGTATTTTGTCATTGCCAAAGAAAGTGAGGCAATAGCCAGAGATCAACTCCTATATAAAGGACTGGTATAAATCCGGTGTATAGGGTCAGAAACCCGGTTTCTACGAAGAAACCGGGTTTCTGATTCGGCGCTACAGTTTGACCTACTTACCTCGTCACGCAGACTCCGCCCACCACTACCCGACATTGATCTTGGCCCGCATCGAATCTACTATCATTCCGCCTCGCCGAGTCTAAATTTCTAGTCCGCGAATTGTAGTAATAATCTCCCGCCGGAAAAGCTCTATTCGGCACAGCGCAGTAAGTCGAGTCTTGATTTCCCTCATCAAACCTGACTCTCACCATAGAACGTCTCTCGCGACAATCAACAGACCGCAAGCCAAAATCATCTTGCAGAAGCTGTGCTCTGTCATATTGACCGTCATATCGATCGTTATCTCGTCTCGTGTACCAATCGTCCCGCGAATTGCGAGATTGTCTGCCGCCCCCATCAATTCCCGCAACTTCCAGCGTGTAGCTACCGCCTCTGGCAGCATCTTTTGCTAACACTAACAGTTTGTAATCGCCACTACGGGGAATTTGATAATTAAAAGAACGGTCTTGCGTAAAAGCGACTTGTTTGTTGTTCCCGTAAAACAGCACCATGACGGGAGTAAAACCGCGACTTCTATCTGTGTCTAAAAACACTTCAATGTTATCGCCTTCCCGAGCGCTGAATGTGTATTCTTGACCACGCAATTCTTCCGTCGGAGAGCCCGGGACCCACATATTCCGGAAACGGTAGATGGGGGAAGTGCGGCGAATTACTCCATCTATGCGATCGTTATTCTGTATCTGTTCGCCAACTGCACTAGACGAAATGCCAGTGAGTGCCAATCCTGCAACTAGCACAGCGGCAGCAATACTGTTTAACAAGTTGTGTGTTCTCATATCAACCTCTTTGCGAAAGTTTTAAAATCTTTTTGCTGTGTTGGCAGCAACATTTGCACATATAATCCATTTTAAATGTAATTTTAGCTATCTAGTGTTAGCCTCACCCGACAGGAATATTTTGTTGCTGTAAACTATTATTGGGCAGGATTTACGCCACCCCTCTACATATAGCGTGAACGTATGGGCAAACCTGCCGCGATTCGCGATCGCACAATGTCGATCGCCAAAAACCTCAGTAGATTTACTTATAGTGGTTGGAGTTTGAAAACTTTGATAGAATGAAACATCCCTGCTTAGAATTAGGTAGTGGCAATTGATGCAATTCACGATCGTGTTTTTTGCGATGCCATTTAATTTAAATCCGTTCTTCAAACTATTGTACTCGCTCTTGCCCTACCGGGAAGCAACCATTCATCTACCATTTTCCAAAGAAGTAGTCCGCCAACGGCTTGCTGCCAAAGTTCCTACAGGTTTAATTGTTCACAAACCTATAATTTGGGGGAGGCGAATTCTTTACTGCTACCAAATCGAGCTTGATGGTGATTTCCTCCGCGCGACAATTACTGGCGGAGATTGGAGAGGGCTTTTGGTGGCGACAGGACAAATTCAAGACATTCCAGGCGGTTCGGTGTTGCCATTGAAGATGCGTCTTCCCACTTTATCTATTGTCTTTTTACTGCCTTTGGGATTGGGTTGGTTTGCATTTTTTGTCACCGAAAAACCACCCTTAGAAATCCTCCCATTTTTCCTGATAATTTTACTATTATCCTATGCTTTATTTGTGTATCTTTTTCGCTACCATGCAGAACGCACCTTAAATATTCTGAAATCGACAATTCTTTTACAGAACTCTGCTGAATGATTTTCATGCTATCTAAAAAGTAGTTTTTACCCGCAAATCAGCAATCCCGATTCAGCATCGAGACTCGCCATAATTCCCATGGGTAAAGCAGCGTTAACTCCCTCGTGCCCGAATGGCAAATCCGAGACAATCGGAATATTCAAATCCCCCAGCCGATCGCGCAAAACCTCTTCAATGCTAAAACTGGGAATACTCGGCTCAATCTCGCAACGACTGAAGCGCCCCAAAGCAATGCCCCGCACCCCAGCGAAAGCCCCCGCCATCCGCCACAAAGTCAGCATTCGATCGACCCTGTAAGGAGCCTCGGAAACATCCTCAAATGCGAGAATAACCCCGGTCAAATCCGGTTGATACGGGGTTCCGAGCAAATGAGAAGCAACCGTCAGATTCGCCGGAAACAGCCGCCCGGTGGCTTGTCCGCTGCCCCATCCTTTACCTTGCAAAGATTGTAAGGGACGACCTTCTATGCAGTCAAAAAGTCGATCGACAGACCAATCCGGTTCAGCAGCCAAAGTAGTCAGCATCGGCCCGTGAACACCCCAAACACCCAATTTAGCCTGATTCCACAGCAAAGCAGTAATATCTGAAAAGCCGATTAACCATTTCGGCGAATGGGAATCGGGAGTTGGAAATTGGGAATTTTCCGCATTTCCCACATTTCCTTTTTCCAAAAGTCGAGTGCTGCCGAAACCGCCTCGAACACAGAGAATACCGCGACAATCCGGGTCATTGAGGGCATCTGCCAACTGTCGGACGCGGTTTTCATCGGAACCGGCCAAATAGCCCCAGCGATCGTCAAAACCCGGTGTTAATTCAAGTCGATAGCCGCGGGATTTCCAAATTTCTACACCCTTTTCAAAGTTGGTTGATTCTCGCAAAGTGCCACTAGGGGCAATTACTTTGAGCAAATCTCCTGGTTGCAGAAATTTTATGTCAGTCATTAGTTATTAGTTATTATTTATATCGTGTTTGGTGAATCGATCGTAATTCCGTATGGGCGGGTTTTACAGACAATTTCTGACTGAAACAGACAATCTCGAAAACCCGCCCCCACCCACCCATAAATACAAACCTACATTTTCGGATTCGATGCAAATTTCAGGTTGATGTGGGTTATCGGTTGTGACGGGGCGGGTTTATCTATATTGTTTATAATCGTTAGATATTGTCGGTGAAACCCGCCCCTACGGGATATGATGGATTATTGATTTAGGAGCGAATTTTTCAGATTTTTTGTTAATGATTGCTACGGCAAAGTCAGAATTTCCACCCCAGAATCAGTCACCGCCAGAGTGTGTTCAAATTGAGCCGAAAGCTTTCCATCCTTGGTGATAGATGTCCAACCATCGGCGAGAATTTCCACTTCCCAAGTGCCCTCATTAATCATCGGCTCGATCGTAAAAACCATGCCTTGTCTGAGCTTTTTTCCCGTACCCCGCTTGCCGTAGTGCAGAATTTCCGGTTCAGTGTGAAAGACTCGGTGAATCCCGTGTCCCGCAAAATTTCTCACTACCGAAAAACCTTGTGCTTCAGCATATTCTTGAATCGCGGCACCTATGTCGCCAGTACGAGCACCCGGTTTGACTTCCGCAATTCCTCTTCTTAAACATTCCTCGGTTACTTCAACTAACTTTTTCGCTACAGGGGAAGGTTGACCCACAAAAAAAGTTTTAGAAGTATCGCCATGATAACCATCAACTAAAGGCGTTACATCAATATTAATAATGTCACCTTCTTTGAGAATTTGTTTCGCATTGGGGATGCCGTGACAGACTACTTCATTGACGCTAGCACACAGAGATTTGGGAAATCCTTTATAGCCTAGCGGAGCGCTTTTTGCTCCGTGTGCCAAAGTCCAGCGTTCGGCTTCGTCGTTAATTTCTAGAGTGCTGACACCAGGTTTTACCATTGGTTCGAGATGTAGCAGAAGTTCGGCCGCTAAACGGCCTGCTTGGCGCATTTTTTCTATTTCTCTACTGGATAAAAGCACTAAACGTTCGGTTGCCATAGTTTTTTGACTTTTCTTTTTTTGTGGTCGATTAAGAGTTTATTTAACTCAATTTTAGAATAGATTTGAATTGCTGTTCAATAAACTTGTAAGGTGCGTCAGTCAGCGGATATTTCTAAAAATTGGCCAGTATTATTACTGACGCACCCTACTAGCAGTGATAGATTTAAACCAGTGTTCACAACGATCGCCCAAAGCTGCTGAAGAATATTCTACCTCTGCTTGTCGCCTGCAAGCGCTGCGGTCAATTTCGTCTAAGCGGGCGATCGCACCTACCAAGCCATTTACACTATCAGGCTCCACTAAAAAGCCCGTCAGTCCGTCTCTAACAATTTCCGCCGGCCCCCCGCGCTCGTAAGCAATCACGGGCACACCGCACGCTAAAGCCTCGATCGCGACATTTCCGAAAGCTTCCACCCAACGTGGCGTCATCAACAATGCTCGGCACTGACGGACTTGCTCTTGCATTTCGGTTGTTGTTAGAAACCCTAAATATTCTACCGGAGCATCCGGGTAATCTGCACAAATTTTTTGCCAATAATCCTCATCTTGCATTTTGCCCATAATTTTCAGGGGAATGCCTGTAATTTTCGCTGCTGCTACTGCATCTTCTAAGCCTTTCTCCGGGGCGATGCGGCCTAGCCAAGCTAATTTAGACTGCGGTTGGTTGCAAAATTCGTACAGGGATAAATCTATGCCATTTCCCAACAACTGACATTGATCGGCAAAGGCGAATGTTTTGGCTTGAGAAGCGGTGTGAACTCCGATCGTACCAGGAAACTGGACGGCGGTTTGTCCGGCTATGCGATCGAGGGCGGCGGAAAGGGAGCCCATGCTGATCAAATGTGCGATCGGAGTCCTAAAAAATGGTGTCAAATAAAACGGCAGCCAATCGTAGGCAAAATTAACAATGACATCCCATTCATCCTGAACTTGGCGAGCATATTCCCACATATTCGCCAGCACAGAATCGGCGGGCATCACAATAGGATCATTGTAATCTTGTGTTTGGGCGGTTACTTGCAAATCACCCGTTATTTCGATTACTGGAATTGATTCTAAAATTGAACCTATCGGTGCTACAACTGCTATTTTATGACCGCGACTCTGTAATTCTTTAGCGATGTTAAGGACTGTAAGTTCGACTCCGCCGCCCAACCCAGAACCGAGTTGACCGACCGAAGTTGAGAGGAACAATAGTTTTAAATGGTTATTAGTCATTAGTCCTTAGTCATTAGTCAGCATTCACTAATTTTAACATAATCTAAATTATAAATTTCCAATTTCAAATCTCAAGTTCAAATTATTTGAAAATTGCTACATTTATTAATCCATCCCAGAACGCGGACGGAGGCGGTTCAACTGATTGATTGCCCAGCGAGCAGTTTCCTGAACTTCTGGATCTGGATCGTCCGTCGCACGGTGCAACAAGTAACTGATTTGATTCACCAATTCGTAAATCCGCGTCAAGTCGCGAATTGCATTTTTACGCACTTCGGGATTTTCATTTTGCAGCGAAATTGACCACGCATTATTCATGGGTTTGAGCGTGCGGATGCCAATTTCCGAGAGACTTGCCAAAATTAGACTGTACTGCTTGGAGTCGGAATTTGCGAGCAAATCGAGCAACGGTTCAACTGCTCTGGAATCTCCCCGCTGGCCTAGTTCCCAAATTGCTTTGCCTCTCTTGGCCGGATTTAGCTGCTGCAAATCTTCAATCAGTGCTTCAATAATATCAACTTTAGGTCTACCATCCGTTTCGGGAAGGGCAATACCTTTCTTCTTCGCTAGGGAATCCGTTTGATTAGTGGTTTCGGGAATGTTGAAACCTGTGTTGCTGTATCCGTTGCTGTGAGTTTCCAAGGGCGAGGTGTCGGAGTTAATTCGCTCGCCCTCGACTGCTGCATCCTTGGATTCTGGTTCCCCGGATTCCCTGATAAACGGTAAAGGTCGATCGCTGCTCTCGATACTGTGGCCTTTTGGCAAATCAAAAGGGTAGGGCAAGGCTGGCAGCGACTGTCGCCCCGAAGAAGTCTCTTTCGGTCTACTTTCGTGCGAGTTTGTAGGAGAATCAGGATTAGTAAATTGAGAGTTTCTTTGGTTGTGGCGATCAAATCTTCCTCGTCTTCGCTTAGAATAATTTGACTCGTCACTGCTAACTAATTTGATCATGATAAATACTGCCGCTGCCGTGACGACAACTGCTGCCAAACCCAACATTAAGAACCCCCGCTGACGAGACAAAATGACGATCAAATTGGATACCGATTTCGGGATCTTAGAATTAGATTTGGACGTTTTGGACGGCTGAGATTTGTTTTTATCGGGCGCTGGAGACGGTTTTGGAGGCTTGGAATCCTGGCGATCGTCCGGGGGAGAGTTTGCCTGAGCAATTTCTTGGGAAACAGCACGCGCAGAGGCATTGAGTACCTGTTGCCCTCCGTCGGCACTTGGACTGAACGCAGCGCCCAGACAGGCAATGCAGGTGAACAAACATACAGAGGAGCGGTAATGCGCCATAAGACTCAATCCGGGTTTTGAGAGGCAACGCCGCATGACGAGCTTTAGTTTAACCTTGAGTTAGCTCGATCCTAGCTGCTATGGGCTTAACTAACTCGCTAATAGCACCAGACTAACGAAAAACCCTGGTTTGAGAGGGCACCGAGCCAGCTCTCATAAGCACAATTGTGTCATTGACGTGCAACTCCTTTAAATAATTAGTTTAAAACGAACAACTACATTGGCGGCCGCGACTTTAGCAGCGGCATCCCGAAAGTTGATTGCAGCTAATCTCACCTACGTGCAGTGTGCAGTGCAGGCCCCGCAGCGCAGCACTGCGGGGGCGCTAGCAGACGATTTTGGGTCGCCGTCGATTTCTCACTAATAGCGTGGCATGACCAAGAGTTTAACAAGCTTCCGAGCCTGCAGGTTGATCGTTTTTGTGTGAATTTGGGCGGAAGTGGGACAGGGGCATTGGCACTCGTAACGAGAAACCCGGTTTTTTCGTTAATTCTTCGCTGCTAAACCGCATATTTTCAGTACATTCCACGACGCACTCTCGACGCTCATAAACCAGTTTTATTTACCCAAAATACTGTAATAAAGAGAGCACTGATTTGACCGATGTTAAGTTGAAGGGGGCAATTATGCCGGATAGAAGTGTTTGGGCGATCGGCTAAGATAACCGTTAGGAAATATTGTATTCAGCTAGCAAGCGCCAAAAATCATAATATCTTATAAAAGTAGGGTCGGATTTAGTTAGGAGCTAGAGTGAGAGCGAGTAGACCCTTTCACGCAGGCGTCCTCTGCCAACGTTTTGTTTATTGGTACCCACTTAGTTAAGTTAAATCAATCGGTATTTAATGCTGTGCCGCCAAATTTGATATAAGCCGCCAAATTTGATATAAGATCGAGCTAAATTTCTAGTGTGAGAGTAGAGGCGTTTGTGAGCCAACAAGATATTTTAAATTTAGCAAAAGAAGGCGATGCCAGGGCGATCGCATTTCTGATCGGCCAAGCACTCCAAAGCTTCGGCGTCACGGCTAAAGCCAGCCGGGAAAATGACGCCCTGCACCTGCTGCTGGAAGCAGAACAATTGCCCGCAGAAGAAGCCTGTCTCCGAGTCGCAGTCAAAGGGTTGCAGCGGCTGCAACCAAATAACCTTTACTCAGTGACAATTTACGGGCGGCAGGGCGGCCAGCAATTGCCCGCTTGGACTCAGACGGTAGAATTAAAAAAACGCTTGACTTCCGAACCCGTGAGTGCATTAGTTGCCGTGAATGCAGCAGTAGCCGCGAGTGCAGCAGTAGCCGCGAGTCTACCCGCTTCTCCCATTCCTGTCACTTTGCCCAAGCTAGAAAAACCTCAAAATGTCACAACTGCGCCCCCTCCAACACCAGAACAATCTCCGCCCCAACCCCCGAAAATCCCAACTCCAAAACCCACAAACCAACGGCAGCAAAAGCCATCACCGCAGCCAGAGTTAGCCCGCACTAAAACTAAAAAATCTGGGCTGTCAGTAGGTGCTCTGAGTCTGATTCTCGTACCGATATCCGGCTTGGTTCTGGCTTCTCAACTTTACAAATCCTCAACCACCGCTACTAATAACCCTCTAACGTCCAAGCCTGCGGTACAAGAAGTGAGCTCGACACCAGCAGCCGCAGCCAAACCCCTTCCAGATCCAAAATCGCCCTCCCCTGCTGCCAAAAAACCTGCCACTGTGCCCGCAACTGTCAGTATCAAAGCAGTTGGCGACATGGTTCCCGGTACAAATTATCCCTACAACAAACTGCCGGCAAAAAAAGAGATGTTATTAGAGTCGGTAAAACCGTACCTCAAAGGAGCTGATATTCTGTTTGGCAATTTTGAAAGCACGATGACCGATTATCCTTACAGTTCCAAAGCAGGCGGCGGACGAATGCTGATTGCCTTTCGGACGCCTCCGAGTTATGCCAAAATCTTCAAAGATGTTGGTTTTGATATTTTGAGTATTGCCAACAATCACTCTTACGATTTTCACGAGCAGGGATTTAATGACACGATTAAAAACATCGACAGCAATGGCATGAAGGCTGTTGGCAAAAGAAATCAAATTGTTTATAAAAATGTCAAGGGCGTGAATTTTGCCTTTATCGGTTTCAGCAACTACGGCGACGTTCACAATTCTTTGCTGGAACTGAAAGCAGGCTCAGAAGTTGTCAAAAAAGCTAAGGAAAAAGCTGATATTGTAGTGATATCAGTTCATGCTGGCTCTGAAGGAACGGGAGCTCTGAATGTGAGAAATAAAACTGAGTTCTTTTACGGAGAAAACCGGGGAAATATGGTTTTGTTTTCGCGGACGATGATTGATGCGGGAGCAGATTTGATTTTGGGACATGGCCCGCACGTTCCCAGAGCTATGGAACTTTATAAAGGGAAATTGGTTGCTTATTCGCTGGGCAATTTTTTGGGTTATCGCACTTTGTCCTCAGCAGGAGCACTCGGTAAATCTCTAATTTTGGATGTGAAAATGACTCCGCAAGGGGATTTTGTTTCTGGTAAGATTATCCCCGTCCAACTTGACGGGCGAGGTGTGCCGGCTGTTGATAACAATTTTAGGACTGTGGGGTTGATTGACCGTTTGACAAAGAGCGATTTTCCCAATAGCGGTTTGACAATTGATGACAAGGGACAAATTTTGAAAAAGAGTAAGTAGTTATTGGGAATTGGGCATGGGGCATGGGGCATGGGGCATGGGGCATGGGGCATGGGTAACGAGTAACTAATAATCAATAACCCATAACCAATAACTAATCACAAATAACCAATTCCCCATTCCCCATTCCCCATTCCCGATTCCCCATTACCAATAATTAGTAATCAATCATTGCTTTCAAAGCTTCTTTCATTTCGTCTACAGTCGTCGTTGCCGTACCGAATTGACGCACGACAATGCTAGCCGCTAAATTTCCCAAAACTGCCGCTTCCCAACCGGATGCACCGACGCACAAAGCTAAAGTCATTGCTGCTACCACTGTATCTCCAGCACCGGTTACGTCGAATACATCAGTCTTGTTAAAAGGGGGAATGTCCCAACTTTGAATTGCAAATTCCCCCTTTTCACAAATGGATGTTGGAGGGGGTGAATTTTTGATTTCTTCGCCGATCGCCCTTTCAAACAAAGTCATCCCTTCTTCGCCGCGAGTAATCAGGATTTTTTGAGCTTGAGTTAAGTTCAACAAATCCCGTCCTGCTTGCATTAAAGTTTCAGGGTTTTTGATAGCATATCCGACGGCTTGCTCGGCTTCGGGCAAGTTCGGAGTAAATAACATTGCTCCAGAATATCGCTGCAAATTTGTTTGAGCGTCTACTATTGTTTTGCCGGGAACCACTGCCGATTCGATCGCCAAATTCGTCAAAACTCCGTCGCCGTAGTCGGAACAAACCACTGCATCTACTGTCGGTATTTGCTGCCGGATGTAGTCTGCCAGTTGCAACTGCAAATCTAAATCCGGCAACTCGTCCGATTTGCGATCGACTCGGACAATTTGCTGAGTCACCGACTGCCGCGCGTGCCCGGAAATTCGAGTTTTGGTGACAGTTGGACGCTGCGAATCGATTAAAATCCCACCCGTATCAATTCCCGCCGCCTCAAAAATACCGCACAAAGCCTTTCCCTGGTCGTCTTTTCCCACCAAACCAGCAACTTTTACTTTGCCTCCCAGTTTGGCTAAATTATAGACCGCATTTGCGCCACCTCCGGGTACTTGCTGAGTATTTTCGTAGCGCAAAATCAACACAGGTGCTTCGCGGGAAATTCGCTCTACTTGTCCGGTAAGAAACTCGTCCAAGGTCAAATCTCCTATCGCTAATACCTGCGCTCGATCGAAGCAGTCTAATCTTTTCAATAATTGCTCTGTTGAGGCACGCAGTTGAGGCAAAAAATCGGAATAGTCGTTAGTCATTAACCAAAAAAATGAGACTGAGGAGTTAATAATTGAGTGTGGAACGAGCGGGAATTAAAAATCCTAATATTAATTAATAATTAATTTCCTCCCTTGTTTTATTTTTAACTTTTAATTGATTTTCTCACTGGGATTTTGAGAAACCAGTTGCAGGCTATTGGCGATCGCACTCGCTCCAACAATTTGGCAAAAAAATGCAGATAAAATCGCAGCCTTTGAGACTCAACTGAAAGTTTCACGGTGTGGAAGTTTCCTTCTACATAAGTGCCTTCAAAAAACAGCAGAATTATTTCAATTTCTGCTTGATGATCGTAATCACCTGAGTCATTTGTTTTTTGAGTGCATCAATTTCCGCTTGCATTTTCGCCATTTTCGCAGTCATCGCTTGAATTTCGGCGGCGCCCGCTCCAGAGCTGGGTGCAGCGGCGGCTGCTGGGGCTTCCGGCACTGGTTTCTTTTTGGCCAGTACCATCGCCGATTTGATCGCCTCGGTTAGCTGCTTCTTCTCAAACGGTTTGGCGATGAATGCAAAAAAATGCTTCTCAAAGGGTTTCGGAATTTTTTCCATCACCTCTTCTTCGCGGCCCGACATGATCACCAAAGGTATCTTAGAAAGCTCAGGATGGGCTTGCACTTTTTGATACACTTCCCAACCGCTGACTTTGGGCAGTAGGAAATCTAACATAATTAGATTTGGCCGGGCTTGACGGATCAGTTTGAGTCCCTCTTCGCCGTCTTTTGCTTCTAGAACTTCAAAGTTACCCTGAGGCAACATCTCTCGGACTCGGACGCGGATGACTTTACTGTCATCGATTACCAAGATTTTTTGACCAGCCACGACTGACTCCTTCAGTAATGAATGAGTGATGATTTGCAACCTTCAGTATATCCCTAACAGAATTCTACCCATAATTCTGGGCGAGTTTAGTTTTGTTGCACCTCGGCGCGATCCTGATTTCGGGTGATACTCCTACAAGTTCAGGGGCTTTGATTTCGGATACGATCGAAGGAATTAACTCAATCGCCACTTAATTTTATGTCGCCCCAAACTCCTAAAACTCCTACTGTCAAAGCAGTTGCCGCCCAAATGCGGGGTGAAATCGAGGCGATGCCGGAATGGTTGCGTAGGCCCGTTGGCAAAGCTAGCGAACTTTCCCAAGTGCAAAAAATTATCAAACAGCGGCAAATTCACACGATTTGTGAGGAGGGGAGATGCCCCAACCGGGGCGAGTGCTACGCGCAAAAAACGGCGACTTTTTTGTTGATGGGGCCGACTTGCACCCGCGCTTGTGCTTTTTGTCAAGTAGATAAAGGTCATTCTCCGATGCCGCTCGACCCGGAGGAACCGAAAAAGGTGGCCGAGGCTGTGCAGTTGTTGGGTTTGCGCTATGCGGTGCTGACTTCGGTGGCGAGGGATGATTTGCCGGATGGGGGTGCGGGTTGGTTTGCTAGGACGATCGCCCAAATCCGCCTCTTAAACCCGGATACTGAAGTGGAGGTACTGACGCCGGATTTTTGGGGGGGAACAGGTAGGGGCGGTGCCCCCGTGCCCGCCCCCGACGGGGAGAATTATGGGCTCGATGAGTTGCAGCGAGATCGGATTCGCACGGTGGTGGAGGCTAAACCGGCTTGTTACAACCACAATATTGAGACGGTGCGTCGCTTGCAAGGGCCGGTGCGGAGGGGGGCCAAGTACGATCGCTCGATCGACGTTCTGCGTATTGTTAAGCAATATGACCCAACTATTCCCACCAAATCCGGTTTGATGTTGGGGCACGGGGAAACCGAAGCCGAGATAGTCGAAGCGATGAGCGATTTGCGGGACGCCAAGTGCGATCGGCTCACACTCGGTCAATACATGAGACCATCTCTAGAGCACCTCCCAGTGCGTAAATATTGGACGCCGGCGGAATTTGACCGTTTTGGGTCGATCGCCCGGGAGATGGGGTTTGAGCGCGTGCGATCGGGGCCTCTCGTCCGCAGTTCCTACCACGCCGGAGAGAGCGATTGAAACTAATTTGAAATCAACTCGGTATAAACTCCTTGTTACAAAAAATAACTCTAGAGGATTGTGCATAAGTGCGACGCTCTCTGCTATTTGTAAATAGAGTGACATTATGAATTAGGAGCTTTACCTATGCCAGAGATAGCGAAGAACCAATTAAAATCCGACTCCGTGATGAAAACGGGCAAATTCCCTTACACATTTCGCGCAGGCTGGTTTCTCTTGCTGTTAGCAATCAATTTTGTGGTTGCAGGCTTTTATTTCCATATCATTGAATAGTTCTGCAAGTTAACTTTTAGCAGACCCTGCTGTTTTCGACCTCAACGTCAGAGAATGGGAGAGTGGGAGAGGGGGAGAGGGGGAGAGTTTTGAGTTTTGAGTTGGGGAGAATATGACTTCATTCTTCTAACTAATGACTACTGACTTCTTCCCTCTTCCCTCTTCCTTCTGACTAATGACTAATGGCTAATGACCAATGACTAATGACTAATGACTAATGACTTCTCTAGCGATTTCTCGACGCTTCTAGCTTTGACAACCGCTCTTGAATTTTAATAACATCTTGCTTAGTTTCAATTGCCAAAGTTGCTAAATTATCAAACATCGGGTCTCCAGACAGCGTTCTAGGATTTTTGCGATCAGAACCTGAAGGGGAAGAAGACTGAGGCCGGTTAACTCTAGAACCTTGATTCTGCAAACTGTAGATTTGTCCTCTGAGTTCAGAAATTTGACGTTCTAATTGAATAATGCGAAATTCTAATTGAGTTGTGGATTGAGCGGGTGTAAAAATTGGCGCCACAGCAATTGCTAAGGCACAAGCCAGACACAAAATACATAGTTTCAGGGCGCGATGGCGAATATTTTTCGGCATAGCTTTAATGATTTAAATTATACCAATTCTACGATAACAAATCGCCGATATTTTGGTCTCTATCAGAAGTATGTCTTATGGCAACTAGGAAGGTAGCTATTTTAATGTTCGATGATGTTGAGGTACTTGACTTTGCAGGCCCTTTTGAAGTGTTTTCGGTGGCATCAGAATTAAATAAGGGCGATTCCCTTCGGGATAGCTTCGCTTCACGACCTTTTGCCGTCTCTACCGTAGCCGAACATCCGGGTTCTGTAAACGCCCGCAACGGTTTGAGCGTAAATCCCGACTGCACGATTTCCGATTGTCCGCCACCGGATATTTTAATTGTACCGGGAGGACAAGGTACAAGAAAGTTAATCAATAATTCAGCAGTTATTAATTGGATAAAAGATTGTGCGCGAACAGCAGAATTAGTGCTTTCTGTCTGTACGGGTTCGCTGCTTTTGGCAAAAGCTGGGTTATTGGAAGGTTTGGAAGCAACTACCCACCATCAGGCATTGGATTTATTGAGAGAATTAGCGCCCAACACAACTATTATCGAAAATCAGCGATTTGTAGATAACGGCAAAATCATCACCTCTGGGGGAATTGCTGCGGGAATTGATATGTCTTTGCACGTTGTCGGCAAGCTTTTGGGAACAGCACAAGCTGAACAAACAGCAGAGCACATGGAATATAAAATTGGGAATTAGTAATTGGGCCTTGGGCATCGGGCCTTGGGCATCGGGCATCGGGCATTCTTAATTGTATAATTGGCGCGTTGGGGCGGGTTTTACAAACCATAATTGCCTACAACAAACAATTCGGTAAACCGGCCCCGCCCATACACGAAGGATGCTACTGGAGGTGATATCAACCATCTTCGCCCCAAACTTTTAGTTGTAAATAGACTAATAGCAAAGCTACAGCCATCAGGAAAGTTGCCGCCGCGGCTGCATAGCCAAAATCAAATTGCGAAAAAGCTTGCTCGTAAATATAATAAACTAGCAAATTAGTAGAGTTCAAAGGGCCGCCGCCGGTGATGACGTAAACTTGCTCGAAACTCCGCAGAGTAAAAATAGCAGTAGTGACGGTAGCAAATACTAAAGTCGGCCGCAAACCGGGTAAAGTGATGTACAAAAATTGCTGCCAAGCATTAGCTCCATCCAATTCTGCGGCTTCGTAACGATTTACCGGAATTGCTTGCAATCCTGCTAAAAATACTACCATATTAAAGCCTAATTGTTTCCAAATACTGAGCAGAATTATCACTGGCATTGCCCAAACTGTGCTGCTAAGCCAAGGAATTGGATTTAAGCCGATCGCACTTAGGGCATTATTCACCGGGCCTTCGGTTTGAAACAACCACCGCCAACCCAAGCCCACTGCAACTAAAGAGGTAATCGAAGGAATAAAATAAGCGGTACGGAGAGCTCCTCGCCAAGCAAACGAGCGATTTAGCAAAACTGCTAAGCCCAATGGAATCACTAAACTGGGAATGACTGTTGCAGTAGTAAAATAGAGCGTATTTTGGAGAATTTGCCAGAAATCCGGGTTTGTGACTAGACGCCAGTAGTTGTTGAAGCCAATCCAACGCACTCCCGACTGGGTAAAGCTGCCGCTGGTAAAGCTGAGGTAAAATAAATAGGCGATCGGCCAAATCAAAAAAGTACCCAGAAACAGCAAAGCCGGGGCCAGAAAAGTCCAAGCTGCGATCGCATCATTATCCAACCAGTTAAAACGCCCAAATTTAATCCGAACCATTGGCTTGTAAATTTTAGCTTTTAGTTTTAAATGGTATCACAATATAGGTCAATGTCAAAATGAACCTTCTCGATATATTAGCTCATTTACCCACTATAGAAACTGAAAGGCTCCTGCTCCGAAAAATAACTTTAAATGATGCCAGCGATATGTTTGAGTATGCCTCAAACCCCGAAGTATCACAATACACAATGTGGTCAACTCACACCTCGCTCGAAGACACTAAATACTTTCTCAGGTCACTTACTAAAATGTACAAAAGACGAGAGCTTGTAGATTGGGGAATTGTCCACAAAGCTGAGAAAAAGTTTATCGGGACTTGCGGATTTGTGGAATGGAGCATGACGCACAGCCGCGCGGAAATTGGCTACGCACTTTCTAGGAGGTATTGGGGCGAAGGATACATGAGCGAGGCTGTTAATGCAGTGATTGAATTCGGCTTTCGGGAGATGTTGCTGAATCGAATTATGGCTCGATGTGAGGTTAACAATATTGCTTCGGCTCGGGTGATGGAAAAAGTGGGGATGCAAAGGGAAGGGATATTGCGACAGCACCTATTTGTGAAAGACAGATATTGGGATCTAAAAATTTATTCGATTCTCAGGGAAGAGTTTTTTGAGAATATTGTAGAATAGAATTGAATCAGTAGGTCAGCGAAAAAAAATAATATACTTAGGACTTACACAATATCTCCATGTAGACTGGGCCGAAGCACACATTACCCTTTACCTGTATTGTAGAAGACGAGTGAATAGTTTTTATCTTTATGACCAAGAATTTCTTCATGGTACCCGCCACGTGATTGATCCGTGGAATCAATCCAAAATCTAAAATCTAAAATCTTCACGCCCCCGAATTGATCCGTGGGGTCAATCCAAAATCTAAAATCTAAAATCTAAAATCGAATGACCGCTAATCCAGTATCTGTTAATTCCAATGCCTGCCTGATTTCTCCTGAGATTGGCAAAAGTGGGATCGATCCGGCCCATCCTCCATTAAAATTAGGAGTTTTAGCATCAGGAAGCGGCAGCAACTTCGAGGTAATTGCCCAAGCGATCCAAAACAAAGATCTCAACGCTAAAATCCCAGTATTAATTTACAACAACCCCGAAGCCAAAGCCGCAGCCCGAGCCGAAAAATACGGCATTCCCTCGATTCTGCTCAATCACCGCGACTGCAAAAGCCGCGAAGAATTAGATACAAAAATTGTCAAAACTTTCCAAGAATATGATGTAGAATGGGTAGTGATGGCGGGTTGGATGCGAATTGTTACCAAAGTTTTGTTGGATGCTTTTCCCGATCGCGTTATTAACATTCACCCCAGCTTACTGCCGAGTTTCCCAGGAATTCGCGCCGTCGAGCAAGCACTAGCCGCTAAGGTTAAAATCACCGGATGTACGGTGCATATCGCCCGTTTAGAAGTAGACAGCGGGCCTATTTTAATGCAGGCTGCGGTGCCGGTATTGCCTGATGATACCGCAGAAACACTGCACGCTCGAATTCAGGTGCAAGAGCACAAGATTATGCTCGGTGCGATCGCACTTATTGCCGAATCTAATCGAAAATATTGTGACTAAAAACCTCACCAGTGCCGCATCTATCCCTGCATTGCCCGTCAGCGAATCACCCGAAACAGGCCCGCCGTTGACAGACTGCAATCGCCTGAAATTAATTCTCAAAGAAAGGCTCAAAAGGAGCATCGGCCTCAAGGGAGAATTCTATCTGCCTTGCTTGCCATCGATGCTAGATGACTATCTTAAATTACTGTCAGACTTCTTAAACATTCTCGGACAAAACATCGACGCTGCCCAAGCCGAAAACTTGCGAACATTAATCGCCAACGCATTAGCAGAAGGATTCAAAAATTCCCCCCACGCTAATCTAATAGTCTCATATTTTCCCGCTAATTCCCAAAGCGGTTTAGCCGGTGGCATTACTCTGAATACCAAGATTCAAGTCGAATCGATGGCCCAGAAATATCATAGCTGGCCGGATATTCGCCCCGAACCTTTATTCGGCAGCCATCCCGATGCCAAAGTCACCGCCATTGCTGCCGAATTAGGCGAACCCGGAAAAGCACCTATTTTAGATGTCGGTGCGGGCCCAGGACGCAATAGTTTGCCTTTAGCAAGGTTAGGCCATTCCGTGGATGCGATCGAACTAACACCGATATTTGCCGAGAAACTATCAGCAGCAGCCACCGCCGAAAACTTGCCGATCAATGTCACCCAAGGCGACGTTTTAGATCCATTATTGAGGATGAAAACTTATCGGTACAAATTAGCCATTGCTACCGAAGTTCTCTCTCATTTCCGCTACCCCGAACAAATTCGTCTTTTCCTCGGCAAAATGTCAGATGCTGTTTTAAGCGGCGGGTTTATCTTATTCAGTGCTTTCTTAGCTGTAGATGGGTACGAACCCGATGAAATGGCAAAACAAATGTCTGAATTGTGTTGGTCTTATCTGATTACCCGACAAGAATTGCAAGCAGCAATAGAGGGTTTGCCGTTAGAAATTATTTCTGATGAATCTGTGATTGAATACGAACAAAAACATTTGCCTGACTCTGCGTGGCCGCCGACACCTTGGTTTGTCAGTTGGGCTAGCGGGCGGGATTTATTTTCTGTGCAACAAACACCGCCGTTAGAGTTGCGGTGGATACTTGTTAAACGCTTGTAGATAAAATAGTAGGGTGCGTCAGGATGTAGTTTCTCAATAATTGATAAAATAATGCACTCTGACGCACCTCGGACAATTTTTAACGGTTAAAAATCCAATTCTAAACCTCGGATGCCCGCAATTGTCCGCAGGCTGCATCTGCTTCTAAGCCGCGAGAATACCGCACGCTAACTGCAATTTTCTTTTCCTTCAAAGTCGCAACAAAACTGTTAATTCGATTTGGAGTCGGTCGCTTATATTCAGCTTCCTGAATCGGATTGTAAGGAATCAAATTGACGTGACACTGAAAACCGCGCAAGTGAGTTGCTAACTCGGCTGCGTGTTCCGGTAAGTCATTCACACCTGCTAAAAGCACGTATTCAAAACTCAATCTGCGCCCCGTCGATCGCACATATTCCCGACATTCTGCGATTAACTCACCCAAAGGATAAGGGCGGGCGCTAGGAATTAACTCTTCGCGCAATCTTTGATTGGAAGCGTGGAGGCTGACGGCGAGGGTAACTTGCAGTTGATGTTCGGCTAGTTGGCTGATGCGATTGCGAATTCCTACTGTAGAAATGGTGATATTTCGCTGTCCAATTCCTACGTCTTGATTCAAACACTTGACAGCAGCTACAACATTATCGAAATTCAGCAGGGGTTCGCCCATTCCCATAAATACGATGTGGCTGACTCGGCGGCCGAAATCTTGCTGTACTGTCAAGACTTGATCCACGATTTCGTGTTTTTCTAAATTGCGCTTGAAACCGCCTTTTCCGGTAGCGCAAAAGTCGCAGCCCATCGCGCAGCCAACTTGGGCTGAGACGCAGACAGTCAGCCGTTTATCGGTGGGAATGCCGACTGTTTCAATGATTTGACCGTCTGCCAATTTTAAGAGATACTTTACCGTGGCGTCTGGTGCGACCGATCGATAGTGAATGGTCGATCGCCCGATCGGGATTTTAGCAACAGTCTCGCGCCACTGTTTCGAGAATACAGAAATGTCAGAGATCGATCGCGCACCTTTCTCATAAATCCACTGGTACAACTGCTTTCCGCGATAAGCAGGTTGCCCGTTTTGCTGCACCCACTCCGTTAACTCAGCCAAACTCGCCCCCAACAGAGGCGGAATTTTACCCGACTCAACAGCCAAAGCAGCAGTCTTGCGAGACTGATTCGCGCCCTTGGAATTACCAGAAGAGTACACCTGAGAAACGGAAGTAGGAGACATAGGTCATCAGAAAATTTAAAGCCACCCTCTATATTAAAACTTCTCGACCAAAGCTGCCGTTAATCCTCCAAAAGGTGAAGTCTCCATCCCCCTAAATCCCTCTTAATCTGGGAGACTTTAAGAATAATCCGGTTCCCCCCTTTAAAAAAGGGGGTTAGGGGTCTCTTATTGTGGACTCACAAAGAAAACTCAAGACAGAAATCTGCACAATCAAGAATCCAGTTAATTTTTGGTAAAATTCCCCAAATATTGCGTGTAAATGACCACAGCCCCCTAAAATAAACTCTGGAGTTTGTTAAAGGGTATGCAAATTTGACAGCTTTCCATCACAATTAATGCAACTTTTATGGTGCTAAATATTCTTGCGTTGCCCTTAGCGTTTCAATTTACATCGCCCGGCCCAATTATCTTTCAACTTGGCCCCGTAGCCATTCGCTGGTACGGGCTGTTGATAGCTTCTGCCGTCTTGATTGGGGTGAGTCTGTCCCAATACTTGGCCCAAAAACGCCGCGTCAACCCGGAATTGCTGGGTGATTTGGCAATTTGGCTGGTTCTGGGCGCTATTCCCTGTGCTCGAATTTATTACGTGGCTTTCGAGTGGCAGCAATACGCCCAGAGGCCTGAAGATATTATTGCGATTTGGAAAGGCGGAATTGCCATTCACGGGGCGATTTTGGGTGGCACGATCGCAGCTTTAATTTTTGCGAAAATTCAGCGAGTTTCTTTTTGGCAATTGGCAGATTTAATCGCGCCTTCGGCAATTCTCGGTCAGGCGATCGGACGCTGGGGAAATTTCTTTAACTCGGAAGCTTTTGGCAGTCCTACGGATTTGCCTTGGAAACTCTATATTCCGCCAAACAGCCGCCCGCCCGCCTACGCTAATTTTGAATACTTCCACCCCACATTTCTCTACGAATCCCTGTGGAATTTGACAGTATTTGGGTTGCTTCTAACTTTATTTTTCCGCGATTTGCAGGGCAAAATTCGCTTGAAAACTGGTGCTTTGTTTTTGGTTTACATCGCAGCTTACAGTTCCGGTAGAGTCTGGATTGAAGGGTTGCGGACTGATAGTTTGATGTTCGGGCCGCTGCGGACGGCACAGATGGTAAGCTTGACTGGGATTGTTTTAGGGTTAGGCGGTTTGGCTTGGCTTTATTTGCTAGATCGACCTTTGCCCGATGTTGTCTCCCCCAATAGCGATCGGGCAAAGATCGCTCCGAAATTGCCAGAGGATCAATAAAAAACCCCAGAGAGGTTAGTCTCTAGGGTTCAAAACCAGGGTGCATCTACCATCTATTACTTCCAACTAAAATAGGTACATCCGGAAGCGTCCGTAAATTTAGCAAATTTTTTAGCAGCCATGAGTTTCACAGAGATTGAAGCCCTAATTCCAGGGGTATACATTGTAGGTGCAGGCCCGGGAGACCCGGATTTGTTGACTGTTAAGGCTCAAAAATTACTGGCTGCGGCTGATGTCATATTATTTGCTGATTCCTTAGTCCCAAAGCAAATTTTGCAGGGGGTGCGCGCGGATGCTGAAGTGATCCAAACTGCGGATAAGACCCTCGAAGAGATTGTACCTTTGATGGTGGAACGAGTGCAGGACGGAAAAAGCGTCGTCCGCCTCCATTCGGGCGATCCCTGTCTCTACGGGGCCGTCGGCGAACAAATGCAAGCTTTGGCTTCCGAGGGAATTGCTTTTGAGGTAATCCCGGGAATTAGCGCTTTCCAACTTGCGGCGGCTAAACTTAAAATTGAGTTGACAGTTCCGGGAGTTGTGCAGACAATTATTTTGACGCGAATTAGCGGCCGAACAGAAGTACCGGAACGCGAAGAATTGGCGAGTTTAGCGGCTCATCAAGCGAGTTTGTGCCTGTATTTGAGCGCTCGCCATGTCGAACAAGCTCAAGCTAAATTGATGGAACATTACCCATCGGATTTGCCTGTAGCGATTTGTTATCGGTTGGGCTGGCCGGATGAAAAAATTGTGCTAGTTCCCCTTGACAAAATGGCAGTTGCTACGCGCGAAAATAATTTGCTCAGAACGACAATGTACGTTATTAGTCCGGCCTTGGGAAAATCTGCAGAAGGGCGATCGCGCTTGTACCATCCAGAGCACGATCGGCTTTTCCGACCCTCGAAGGAAGTTCGGCAACGGATTTTGTAACGGATGTCAGGAAGAAGAAAGTTCGGCAACGGATTCTGTAACGGATGTAACGGATGTAACGGATGTCAGTCCGATGGAAGTCGGAAGAGGGAATAAGGAGCAATTATGAAATAACCAATTAGCAATTCCCCATTCCCCATTACCCAATCTAAAATCTAAAATCTAAAATCGCCATGACTGATTTAACTCGCAGACAATTTATCATTGTCACCGCATTAAGCGCCGGATTTACCTTAGCAGTTCATCCTATTGCCACTGCCGTTATCAATACGGATGCTGCTGGTTTAATAGCAGGTGAGGTAAAAATTCCTGTAAAAGACGGCTCAATTCCAGCATACAGAGCTATGCCAGCCAGCGGCAGCAATTTTCCAGTAATTTTAGTAATTCAAGAAATCTTCGGAGTTCACGCGCACCTTCAAGATATTTGCCGCCGTTTGGCAAAATTAGGTTATTTAGCGATCGCCCCAGAAATGTTTGCCCGTCAAGGCGATGTTTCTAAACTCACCGAGGTTCAAGAAATTATTAGTAAAGTTGTCTCGAAAGTTCCTGACGCTCAAGTTATGTCCGATTTAGATGCAACCGTAGAGTGGGCACAAAAGTCAGGAAAAGGCAATACTAATAAGTTGGGAATTACAGGATTTTGCTGGGGTGGCAGAATTGTTTGGCTGTACTCTTCCCACAACCCTAAAGTCAAAGCTGGAGTGGCTTGGTACGGGCGGGTGGTTGGCAATTCTACGGATTTAACTCCCAAACAGCCGATCGACATTGCAGCCAGTTTGAAAGTACCCGTATTGGGGCTTTACGGGGGCAAAGACCAGTCAATTCCCAACGATACAGTCGAGAAAATGCGGGAAGTTCTCAAAACTGGCAGCAGCGGTTCCGAAATTGTGCTTTATCCAGATGCGCCGCACGCTTTTAACGCCGACTATCGCCCCAGTTACCGGAAAAAAGAAGCTGAGGATGGTTGGAAACGGATGCAAGATTGGTTTAAAAAGTATGGAGTTTCATAATAGTTTTGAGTTGTTAATTTTCACTTAAAACTGGTGTCAAGTTTGGGATCGGAAAAGGCAATATTAGCGAATAGCCCTTAAGACAGGTGGGTTTGTGGGCCCGACATTGGTAAACTGAGCGGTGTAGAATTATCGATCGAACAGGTAAGCCCGTGCTAGACGAACAAGCTAAAAAGACCATCTTGCGGAAAATCCCTCACGGATTGTACATCTGCGGTGTCAAAGACGGGGAGGAAGTCAACGGTTTCACCGCTAGCTGGGTGATGCAATCTTCCTTTACTCCTCCGTTAGTTGTCAACTGCGTCAAGCAAGACTCCAAATCCCACGCCATGATCAAAGCTAGCGGTGTCTTTGCTTTGAGTTTCCTAGAAGCAGAACAGAAAGACTTAGCCCAGAAATTCTTCAAGCAGCAGCGCCGCGTTGGCAATAAATTTGAGGATGTAGAATTTTATCCCGGCGCGGAAACTGGTTGTCCGATTATCTCGGATTCTCTGGGTTACGTCGAGTGCAAAGTTGTCGGTGCTGTGGAACACGGGGATCACACGGTTTATGTGGGAGAAGTTGTGGCTGCAGGCGTCCACCGAGAAGGCAATCCGTTGCTGCTAGAAAGCACGGGTTGGAATTACGGCGGCTAATGACTTGGCAGTTGGCAGTTGTTAGTAAAAAAAACTAACACTGAGAAACCCGGTTGCTTTAAAAGTCCGGGTTTCTGAATACTAAACAAATTTTTAAGTTGAATTAGAGCGACCTATTTCTTACTTGCGAGAGTTAGGCGTCGCATAACTAATAAAAAATCATCGACCATTCTGTCAGCATTGTCTGGAGTTAAAACTGGTACGTGAACGAAAATACATTTAGCGGCTATTTGAGAATCGCAAATATGTTTTAAAACTGCATAATACAGGGCTTCGCAAACAAATTTTCCGGCTTCGTGACTGATTTCTGTTGCAGCTAAATCAGCGACTAGCGGTTCGAGATTAACTGCTGTTTTCCGAATGTCGCTATCGCAGCAAGCGCAAGATTCTACGGTTAATTTTTGCCGACTTTCGGCCATGCCACAGCAGATAATAGTATCGGGTTGGAGTTGGTTGATTTTGGCGATCGCTAAATTAGGTGCTAGCTGAAAATCTACTGGCAGTTTCCGCAAAAAAGTCAGGGAATCAGGCAAAGATTTGATTTGGGAAATCTTGGCTAATAAGTCGTCCGAAGAGTTGGATTGCTGATGGGGAAGCCAAGTATCAAATGAGGTTAGCAGGATTTTCGCCGTCATATTTGTGCAATAATACTGATATTGATAATATAAGGCAAGTAAGTCAATGTCTGTCATTGCAGTAGTGGACTATGACATGGGCAATCTGCACTCAGTCTGTAAAGGCTTGGAAAATGTGGGTGCAGTGCCAAAAATTACAGATTCTCCTGCTATAATCGAGCAGGCTGATGCGGTGGTTTTGCCAGGAGTTGGTTCGTTTGACCCGGCAATGCAGAATTTACGATCGCGCAATTTGATAGAACCGATAAAAAGTGCGATCGCCTCTGGAAAACCTTTTTTAGGCATTTGTTTGGGTTTGCAAATTCTGTTTGAAAGTTCCGAAGAAGGCATAGAACCGGGATTGGGCGTTATTGCCGGAAAAGTGCGCCGATTTCGCTCGGAACCGGGTTTGACAATTCCCCACATGGGATGGAATCAATTGCAATTTACTCAGACGAATTTGTCGTTGTGGGAAAAATTACCGTCCGCTCCTTGGGTTTATTTCGTGCATTCTTATTATGTCGATCCAGTTGATTTGGAAGTGCGATCGGCAATTGTGACTCACGGTAGTCAAAACGTGACGGCGGCTATAGCTAAAGACAATCTGATGGCCGTGCAATTTCACCCGGAAAAGTCTTCGAGTACGGGATTGCAAATGCTGTCAAATTTTGTCAGTCTGGTGAGGGAAAAAGTACCTGCTTAGGTGGCATGAATATTGAAAAACCCGGTAGATTGCCGAAACCGGGTTTGACATTTTTAACAGTCTTATTCCTTATTCCTTCTTTCTTATTCCTTCTTCCTAAATGAGTTTAAGAATCTCTGGCAACCGCCAAATAAAAACCCTGCCGGGACTCGCAACTCGGCCTACACCTTCGCGAGTCAGAGAAGCTTTATTTAATATTTGGCAAGGGACGATCGCAGATTGCAGATGGCTTGACATTTGTACCGGCAGTGGTTCGATGGGTGCAGAAGCTTTGTGTCGGCAAGCCGCGAGTGTCACTGGCATCGAACAGTCGGCGAAAGCTTGTGCGATTATCCGCGAAAACTGGGAGCAAGTAGCAGACTCATCCCAAACATTCCAAATACTGCGGGGAAACGCGACGGCGAAATTGGCGACATTAGCGGGGCAGCAGTTCGATCGCATTTATTTCGATCCGCCCTACGCCAGCGACTTGTACGAACCTGTGTTAAACACGATCGCCAGCCAAGAAATGCTAGCACCAAACGGCGAAATCGCGATCGAACACAGCCCGGAGCGATCTGCACAACCGATTTCCGGCCTAGAAATTTGCCGCCATAAAATATACGGCAATACAGCATTAACCTTCTACACACGCAGTGGCTAACAGGCTCAAACAGCAGCAGCGTCACGCCTGGAGGCAGAAAGAAACCGGGTTTCGTGGCGTGGGCGCGCCCCCGGTACTAAAACTTTTTTCCTTGGATACAATACAAATTTTTCCGATGAAGTTAAGCTTTGTGCGTAGGTTGTCAGAGCAAGTTGCTTCAGCAATTGACGAAATAAATGGAGTTTAGGCTGAAAATAAAGACTTTCAGTTGTAACATGAACCCAAAGTGTGAGTGTGAATATTCCTAAAGGAGTGAATATGGTTCAGACACCTTCGCGCCCTCGTGGCAGCGAGTTTCCGGCGGCTAACTCGGTACAGCCAGTCAAACGCGATACGATTTTGTTGGGAGATAGCCTCCCCCTGCCCAATACCAAACTCTTCGGCACAGACGGCATTCGCGGGAAAGTTGGAGAATTGCTGAATGCACCCTTAGCCCTGCAAGTGGGCTTCTGGGCTGGACAAGTTCTACGCCAAAATTCCCCCAACCAGGGGCCTGTGATTTTGGGCCAAGACAGCAGGAATTCCAGCGATATGCTGGCAATGGCACTGTCAGCGGGTTTGACGGCCGCCGGTTTGGAAGTGTGGAATTTGGGATTGTGTCCCACTCCCTGCGTTGCTTATCTGGCAAGCGTTTCGGAGTCGGTCGGCGGAGTGATGATTTCGGCTTCTCACAATCCCCCAGAAGACAACGGCATTAAGTTTTTCGACTCAAACGGCTCGAAGCTGTCGCAGCAGTTGCAGGAACAAATCGAAGCGGGAATCCGGGGGACAAAGGTTCCAATTGCTAGCTTGGGTTGGGGACACCACTACCATCGGTCTGAGTTGGTTAAAGATTATGCCACTTCGCTCTGTGATTCGCTGCAAAAGATGAATTTGGAGGGAATGCGGATAGTTTTGGATTTGGCTTGGGGGGCCGCTGCGGGTTTGGGGCCGGCGGTGTTCGCGCAAATGGGGGCGGAGGTGATCTGTTTGCACGACTCTCCTGATGGATCTCGTATTAATGTTAACTGCGGTTCTACTCATCTCGACAGTTTGCAAGCGGCTGTTTTGGAACACAATGCCGATTTGGGATTTGCTTTTGACGGCGATGCCGATCGAGTTTTGTGTGTTGACAACAAAGGTCGAGCGATTGACGGCGATTACATTCTTTATCTGTGGGGTCGGCAGTTGCGCGACTCGGAACAGTTACCGTCCAATTTAATTATTTCTACTGTAATGGCTAACCTGGGCTTTGAGCGAGCTTGGGAAGAATTGGGCGGCAAACTAACTAGAACCAACGTCGGAGATCAGTATGTTCACGCTGAAATGCAGCGCACCGGTGCGATGTTGGGCGGCGAACAGTCTGGACACATTCTTTGCCCGCATTACGGTGTCAGCGGCGACGGTTTGCTGACCGCTTTGCATTTGGCTTCGCTGGTGCGCCAGTCCGGGCAATCTTTGGCACAATTGGTAAGTGGCAGTTTCCAAACTTATCCGCAGTTGCTGCGAAATATTCGGGTGGACGATCGCGAAAAACGCCTGAAATGGCAGGAGTGCGAGGCAATGCAAAGTGCGATCGATCGTGCTACAACAGCAATGGGCGAACAGGGACGGGTTTTGGTGCGCGCTTCTGGCACTGAACCGCTAATTCGAGTTATGGTGGAAGCTGCCAGCGCCGAATTAGCTAATTTCTGGACTGAAAATTTAGTTTTAGCCGTTCAGCAACACATAGCTCTCTGATGGAAATGGGGACTTGCTAAAAGTTGTGAATTTTGAGTGTTGAGTTTTGAGTTAAAATCCTTTGATTCAAAATTCATAAATCAAAATTTATAACTATTAATTTCGAGTTTTAATCAACTTCTCCAAAAATAACGAGTGGGGCAGGCATCTTGCCTGCCCTTAACTTTATTTTCACTCAATTGTGTGATGATGATTTCTGTTGTGATACCCACCTACAACCGCGAGCAACCTCTGCGAGAGACATTGGCTGATGTGATTCGGCAAAATTACCCGAATTTTGAAGTGCTTGTAATTGATCAAACTCGCACCCACGAATCGGAAACTCAAGTTTATTTAGAGCAATTGGCAAATGCTGGCCAAATTCGCTGGTTTAGAGTAGATTGGGCGAGTTTACCTGCGGCTCGAAATTATGCAGTGCGACGCGCAGTTGGAGAGATTATTTTATTTATTGATGATGATGTAAAATTGCCAGAGGGTTTTTTGGCGGCTCACGCTGACAACTATTTAGAAAAACCTGATGTGGGATGTGTGGCGGGCAGGGTTTTTGACAGAATGAAACTGGATAATTCAGGAGGGGATTTGGCGATCGAATATTTGCCCTCAGAAGCGATGGATGCCGGGATTGCCTGGTATTTTATCGATTTGGTGCATACAGTCAAACCGCAGCAGGTGCTCTCGGCTAGAGGCTGTAATATGTCTTTTCGCCGGCAGGTTTTTGCTGAATGCGGGCTGAGGTTTGACGAGCGGTTTGCAGGGAGTGCGGTGCGGGAGGAGTCGGATTTTTGTTTGAGATTGCGATCGACGGGCATGAAAATTTGGTACGATCCCAATGCGTGTTTAGTTCACTTGGGGGAAGAAAGCGGCGGGTGTCACGATGTCAGCACGCGATCGATCGAATATCAAGTCACATTTTATCACAATCATTTTCTAATGGGATTGAAAAATTTAACAGCTTTTCAATGCCTGCGATTTTTTGCCAAACTATTTGACTGCCACGTTTTGGGAAATCCGCCTTGCTATAAAAGTGGCTCCCCCATTAAAATTATAACTAGATTTGCTTTTTATATCTTGGGTTTTCTCAGTGCTATAAATACAGTAATTCAATCTCTGTGGAATGATGGACAAAGTTATAGCCATCAAGACAAGATTAACGCTCAATAATTACCTATTCCCCATTCGCCCTTCCCAATAAATGAGAATTCTCGTTGCCAGCCACACATATATTGTGGACATTAATCGGGAAAAATTCAAGATATTAGCCAACCTAGAACCCGATATTGAAGTAACACTGGTAGTGCCGCAGCGTTGGAAACCCGGAGGCGTACAAAATAAAATTATAGAAACCCAATTTTATCAAAAAGGATCTTTTAAAGTAGTTCCCCTCTCCAACTTTAGTCAAAACAATCAAGGATTGCTAACTTTTGGTACAGATATAATTGAACTCTTGCAGAAAATCCAGCCCCAAATAATTCAAGTTGAACAAGGTTCAAAATCTATTGCTTGCGCTCAGTTAATCTTACTAAACAAACTGCTAAGACTGCAAGCAAAAAATATATTATTTACTTGGTGGAACCTGCCTTATAAATTGAATTGGCCGGTTTCAGTATTAGAAAATTACAATCTTCAGCACACCGACGGAATTATTGCAGGAAACCTAGATGGATCTAAAATTTTGCGGCAGCGGGGCTATCAAGGTGCGGTAAAAGTAATGCCACAACTCGGAGTAGATGAAACTTTGTTTTGTCGCACTGGTAAAGACGCTGATTTATCGCGCCGATTCGGCATTGAACCGACCGATTTTGTTGTAGGATTTGTAGGGCGATTTGTCGAAGAAAAAGGACTGTTAACTTTAGCTGAAGCCTTGGCAGGGTTGAAAAAACTTCCTTGGAAGTGGCTGTTAGTAGGACAAGGAAAATTGCGGGCGCACCTCGCTGAAAAATGTATTGAATGGGGAATCAGCGACCGAATAATCTGGGTAGAAAGCGTTTCCCACGAAGAGATTCCCCCCTACATTAACTTAATGAACTGTTTGGTATTGCCTTCGCAAACCAGCTATAAATTCAAAACTTTGACCGCTGTGGGCTGGAAAGAACAATTCGGTCACGTTTTAATTGAAGCGATGGCCTGTCACATTCCGGTTATTGGTTCCGACTGCGGCGAAATTCCCCACGTCGTCGGCGATGCGGGTTTATTATTCCCAGAAGGGAATGTAGGGGTTTTGCGAGAGTGTTTGCAGAAATTGATGGAGCGGCAGGAGTTGGCGGCCGATTTGGGCGATCGGGGTTATCATAGAGCGATGAGCAATTATACAAATAAAGCTTTAGCTGAGCAGTTATTGGAATTCTACAAAGAATTGTTGTAACTTTTAGCAGTATAATGCAAGTGTTAAATAAAAACTGTAGTAAATGTCTATTCCTTCCGACATACGCTCTTTGGTTGACGAACTCTACCAGGTACTAGACGATAGCGAGCGCCAAGCAACGCAGGGACTTTTTGCACTTAGAAGAGCAATGTCTCTTTTTCCCCAAAATGAAATACTGATGCAATACTTTTCTTCTATCACCAATTTTCAATTCAACGTAGCAGGTACTCGTTTACAAGCAGAGCACATTGTGGGCAATGTATTGATGGCTGGTGTGCCCGATGAAGATGTTCAAAAAGCAGGAGATTATTTAGCAGGGTTGCTACATATGGCTCCAGAATCGAAAATTATGATTGACAAAGTAGTTGAGAGATTAGAAGCATTGCCATGAAACAATTACCAGATGAAAGCCTACTCCTGGAAATCCTTGAAATTGTGAAAGCTGCGGAAGCAAAAGCCAGTGAAATGTATGAATTTTCCAAGACAATGGCTCACAATACCCAAATTACAGCAACAAAAAGAGAGGAAGCTGAACAGCTAGACGGGCAACCTTTTGCAGATAATTAAATTTGTAATGGGAGATGTTGGTATGTTGATTTAAATAACTATCCCCCATGCGGATTCTCCAAATTATCCCCTCAATTTCCTTGGTATACGGCGGGCCAAGTCAAATGGTACTTGGACTTTCAGCGGCCCTGGCTTCCCGATGTATTGATGTCACAATTATCACCACAGATTCTAACGGAGATATCGGTCAACATCCCTTAGATGTCCCCTTAAATCAATCACTAAAACAAAACGGTTATCAAATTATTTATTTCCGCTGTTCTCCGTTTCGTAGATATAAGTTTTCTCTGAGTTTATTGCAGTGGTTAAATGAAAATGCGCGACAATTTGACCTGGCTCACATTCACGCTCTTTTCTCACCAGTAACTACCTTTGCCGCCACAATTGCTAGATATCATCATTTGCCATATATTATGCGTCCCTGCGGTATGCTTGACCCCGCCGATTTGCAGAAAAAAAAGCGCTTGAAACAGATTTATGCCACGCTTTTAGAACGCCCTAATTTAGCAGGGGCAGCCGCAATTCATTTCACAAGTAAAGAAGAGGCTAAAATCTCAGAAAGATTTGGTTTGGACTTCACAGACAAGATGCCTGTGCCACGGGATTTGGTGATTCCATTGGGGGTGACAGCAGGTTTGTTTCCTAAGAGATTGCGGAACTCTCAAGTGCCAATCATCTTATTTATGTCGCGAATTGAACCTAAAAAAGGGCTTGATTTGTTAATTCTAGCATTAGAAAGTATTTTAGGAGCGGGTATAGAGTTTCACTTTATTTTAGCTGGTTCAAATCCCCAAGATGCTGATTATGAAACAAAAATTAAAGTGCAAATTCAGAATTCAAGCTTAGCAAAATACACAACAATAATGGGCTTTGTGAGCGGTGATTTTAAAGCTGAACTGTTGACCAAAGCCGACTTATTTGTATTGCCTTCTTATTACGAAAACTTTGGCATTGCTGTAGCAGAAGCGATGGCTGCCGGTCTACCTGTCGCCATTTCCGATCGCATACATATTGCCGAAGACATACAGCAAGCAGAGGCTGGTTGGGTGGGGCCTTTGGAAGTAGGGGCGATCGCCAATTCAATCAAATCAGCACTTCTGAATCCACAGGAGCGTCAACGCCGGGGATTGAACGGCCAAGAGTATGCCAAAAAGCATTATAACTGGGAGGCGATCGCCCAACAAACCATCGATGCTTACCAGCAGATTTTGTCATCTATTAATTAGTGCAATAGCCGTTTACCTTTTACTTCTTCTCCTGCTGCGAGTTGTTGTGCTGCTGCTATCTGAATTTTCAGGCGAGATTTTGTCGGCGTTGCTGAATTAAGGGATGAAGCGCGCGGGTACAGGGACATCACCAAACTTGAGGTAATGAATAAATATAGCAATCCTAAATGATTTGTAAAAATTTATAAGTTATAATAGTTAGGTCGTATGTTAATATTTAGATGGGGAATATAGGCTGAATAGAAAAATATGTCTGAGCAGCAAAATCTCAAAGAATTAAGTGATTTTATCGATAGCAACCCCGAGCCTAGAGAACAGAAGCGAGCCAGGGAGCATCCCGGTTTTGTAAATGGTTAAAAGTATGATAAGAGCCAAAAGTTTTCGCCCTGCGCTATATGATATAACGCAAAAGTTTCGCCCGCGCGCTAAGCGCACTGGCTTTGAGGAGCATCTAATACCATTTTTTTAAAGATGTGATAGAGATAAAGAATGTAAAATCCAAGGCCATCCGGTGAGAAAACCAATAACGCG
>NZ_JAUBSD010000021.1:0-79541 GCF_036704575.1 Microcoleus sp. K5-D4 | reverse complement strand
CAGCTTTTATCAACAAGGTATGCGGGCCGCAACCCTTATACAGTCTATCTCGTAGACCTCTTTGTCACCCCCCCAGCCGCAGATGACAAGGGATTGACGCTAATTCACGCAGAGGTCGAGAAGAGAGATAGGAATAATTCCGATGCTAACAAATTTGAGATAACTATATTTGCAAGTTTTCTCACCAGCCCAAAAACGGATACTTGCGAACGACTCCTGTTGTGGAGAGAGCAAAATTTTAGACTCTTGTTCAAACTCCCAGATTCATCTGTGGAGTAAATCTAAAATCTAAAATCGACCGACGCCACTCCCTACTCGGATGCTTCCGGTAAATCTGCTTTTGGCAACAGCAAGCGCAAGCCCATCACCGCAAATCCGATCGCCGCGAGTCCCTTTACCAGTCGTTCCGGCAACACCTCTGCCGTGCTGAAGCCGATCGCCACGCCGATTAAACTTGCCAGCAGCAGCGCCGACGCCGTGCCGAAAAATACAGCCCGCGGCGAGTTACAACTACTGCCCAGGGCGATCGCAGCTAATTGACTTTTGTCTCCCAATTCTGACAAAAACACTGTAATAAAACTGATTCCCAGAAGTTGCCAGTCCATATTTTTTTCACTTCTTAGTTAGCTGTTGTAGAAATCTACGACTTACCGACAGGCAGACAATTAACCCAGCACTTCCCACAGCAGAACCGCCGAAATTGCCAGCAAAATCACTCCGGCTGCTCTCTCCAAAGTTCTCGGAGCAATCCGACTAGCCAGCCACCTTCCCAGCAACACCCCCAGCAAACTGGTTGCTATCAAAGCCGAACCCGCACCAGCAAAAACGATCCAAGGATTTCGAGATTCAGCCGTCATCAGCAAAATTGCGAGCTGAGTTTTGTCTCCAATTTCAGCTAAAAAAATAGTTGCAAAAGTCGAAGCAAAAATTGCCCAGTGCTTGGGCTTCAGTTTCTTTTGTTCCTGACAAATATCGGGATTTACAGTCACTGAGAGTTCAGCGGGCTCCGGGGTTAAAGCAGCACAAATCTCAGTAACCTCTTTTATTTGTAGTTGTACCTGTTGTGGCAAATCATAATTGAGGTTTACTGAGTCAGAAGCAGACAAGCTTGGCGGAACAGAATCAAGTTTCACGGGCAATGAGTGCTAAAAGCTATTTATTTTTGACTTGTACTTTTGATTCTAACTCTCTCTGTGCCTGCTTTTACCAAACCAGGGTCATCTTTTCCCCCCAATATTTCAGCAACTGATTCCTGAAACCACTCACCGCACCCAAAAAGGGATACAAGCCCCCAGATTTATCTGTCGAGTCAATCTCAAATCTCCAATCTTAAATCTCAAATTGACTGACGGACTTGTTCATGTGCCGTAAGTTCGATCGCCCGCATCTCCCAAACCAGGTACAATAAAGCCCTGTTCGTTGACTATTTCGTCGATCGTTGCCGTGTAAATCATCAAACTCGGGTACTCTGCACTCAGCCTCTTCAAAGCCGGAGGAGCAGCCACCACAGAGATAATCCGAATCAAGCTCGGGTCAATTCCCCGCTTCGTCAATTCCTGCATTGTCGCTATAATCGTGCCGCCAGTCGCCAGCATCGGCTCGCTAATTATCACCCGCGTTGCTGGGTTAAACTGCGCCGGCAATTTGTTCAAATAACAAGTCGGTTGTAGCGTCTCCTCATTTCTTGCCATGCCGAGGTGGTAAACCGAAGCCAGCGGTACAACCGTCTGAATTCCTTCGAGCAGTGCCAAACCCGCCCGCAAAATCGGTACCACAACTAACGGAGCTTCCGGGTTGATAAAAGTCGCCGGACATTCGCCCAAAGGGGTCTGCACTGTGGTTTCCACTATCGGCAGCCATTCTCGAATCGCCTCGTAAGCCAGCCACCTTCCCAATTCTGTCATCGCAGAACGAAAAAGCACCGATGGGGTGGCGGCGTCGCGGGCGACAGCCAGCCAGTGTTTAATTAACGGATGCGGGGGAACGTAAACGCGCAGTTGCAGGGACATTAGGAAATTGGGGAGAGTGCTAGGTTTGAGGGATTTTATGCGGTGCGATCGATCTTCTTCGAGGGCTTCCTCAACGGGCGATCGATCGCTCTGTGCAACTTATCACATCCTTGAGGGCGCATACAAGCCAGAGATTGAGAATCGACATCTTGCACTATTTTCAAGATTGCCGTCACGGGTTCAAACCTCCGCCGGACTGCCGGACTATTGCAACAAGCACCCGCCATCGGTTTGAGCTGACATCTTGCACCATTTTTAATAAGCCTTTCACGGGTGGGCTCTTCTGCCCAACGCCTACTCCCCACAAGAAAACTCGCTCTTCGCTTCACAGGCCTGAAAAACCTTTTCTTGAAAATGGTGCAAGCCGTCCGTTAGAACCCATTCGCCGATCGGCCTCCATCAGCTTATTGAAATATTTTTCCAATAGTATTGACATTAATTAGCAACAAGGCTATAGTGATTTTTAGTGTTCTCCTCTCAAAGGATCGGCAGACGGGGGCAGTCGGCAATGGTAGACTGTTCCCGCATTTTTTTTTGAAGCTGGGGCATTGGGCATCGGGCATCGGGCATTGGGGATTGGATATTAGGCATTGGGCATTGCCGAACTTCGGTCTTCCTGACATCCGCTACATCCGCTACATAATCCGTTGCCGAACTTCTTGCTTCGGGAGCGATCGACTGTAAAATCATAGAAATATTAAGATTTTTAACCTAATGTCAGCTCCTACCCAATCCCAGTTATTTTCTCCCAACTCCCGCCCTACACAGCAAGAGTTTGATGTAATTGTCATCGGTTCCGGCATTGGTGGACTCGTGACAGCCACCCAGCTAGCCGCTAAGAAAGCCAAAGTTTTAGTGCTCGAAAGCTATACAATTCCGGGGGGTAGCGCTGGATATTTTGATCGAGAAGGCTACAGATTCGATGTCGGCGCCTCCATGATTTTTGGCTTCGGACAGCGTGGCACCACCAACCTCCTCACGCGCGCCCTGAAAGCAGTCAACGTCACCCTAGAAACTATTCCCGACCCCGTACAGCTTCACTATCACTTACCCAGCGGCTTGGAACTTGAAGTGCCCCAGGCTTATGATAAATACTTGCAAGAATTAACAGATAGGTTCCCTCACGAACGCGAAGGAATCCACAAATTTTACGGCGAATGCTGGAACGTCTTTAACTGCCTCAACGGGATGGAATTGCTATCCCTAGAAGAACCCGGATATCTCGTCCGAGTCTTTTTTCAGAATCCTTTAGCCTGTTTGGGATTAGTAAAATATCTGCCTCAAAATACTGGCGACATTGCGCGGCGCTACATAAAAGACCCTACTTTGCTGAAATTTATCGACATGGAATGCTACTACTGGTCTGTAGTACCTGCAGACTTGACGCCGATGATTAATGCCGGAATGGTATTTTCCGACAGACATTACGGTGGCATCAATTATCCCAAAGGCGGAGTCGGTCAAATTGCCCAAAAATTAGTCGAAGGTTTAGAAAAATGCGGCGGGAAAATTCTATACAAAGCTAAGGCGAAAAAAATTATTACAGAAAACGGTCGCGCTGTCGGAGTCGAGCTAGCAACCGGCGAAGTTTACCGGGCAAAGCGGATAGTTTCTAACGCCACGCGGTGGGATACTTTTGAAAAATTGCTGCCCGCAGAAGAGATGCCCGCTAGCGAGAAGAAATGGCAGCAGCGCTATCAAAAAGCCCCCAGTTTCTTGAGTTTGCATTTGGGAGTTGAAGCAAGCGTAATCCCTGCGGGTAGTGCCTGCCACCACATTTTGTTAGAAGATTGGAACCAAATGGAAGCGCCGGAAGGAACAGTTTTGGTGTCAATTCCGACCGTGCTCGACCCGGATTTAGCTCCCGCAGGATATCACATCGTTCACGCTTTTACTTCGAGTTGGATGGAAGAGTGGGAAGGACTTTCACCGCAGGAATATGAGGAGAAAAAGGAAGAGGCTGCGGGGAGAATTATTGAAAGATTAGAAAATATTTTTCCCGGTTTAGATGCCGGTTTGGATTATATGGAAGTGGGGACAGCGCGTTCTCACCGCCGCTTTTTGGGGCGCGAAGATGGAACTTACGGGCCGATTCCGCGACAGAAGCTAATGGGTTTGCTGGGAATGCCGTTTAATCGAACTTCTATGCCTGGTTTGTATTGTGTGGGTGACAGTACGTTTCCCGGACAGGGTTTAAATGCGGTGGCATTTTCTGGGTTTGCTTGCGCGCACCGCATTGCGGTTGATTTGGGTTTTTAGCGGTAGTAGTAGGGTGCGTCAGATTGTTCGCTTGAAATACGACATCAAAGGTGAGGCTCCGGGGCAGCCTACAAAAAGACTAAAAACCCGGTTTCTGGAGAGAAACCGGGTTTTTAACCTCAAAATTGGTGTTTTCCATTCTTTTAATGAGTTTACTGGTCGTAGCTGCCGCCGACGCCAATTTGGGTATTGTAGATTTTCGCATCTGTGATCGTCATATCTTCCATTGATGCGCCGGATACGTCAGCGGTGTTAATGATGGCCGCGGTCAGATCTGCCCGATCGAGGTTTGCGTCATTTAAACTGGCATTAGTCAGAAAAACTGCGGTTAAGTTAGCACTCGTCAACTTAGCACCCGTCAAGTCAGCACCTTCGAGGTTGGCATAAGATAGGTTTGCTCCTCGTAAATTTGCTTCTCTCAAATCAGCACCAATTAAATGAGCTCCCGTTAAATCTGCTCCCGACAAGTCGCACTTAAAACATTGCCCGGTTGACAATAACTGTTTGACGTGAGCGGGATTTTCAGCGCGAGCAGGGGCTGCCAACACTAGGGGAGTAATTAAAAAAGTAGCGGCTAATAGATTGCGTTTCATAATCTCTTTTCCTCACAGACTCTGTATTCAAGTTCTTGTCTTGATATCTACAATTGTATCATGGTTGTTTTCGCAAGTTGCGATCTAATTCACAGCTTAGCTGTGATATCGATTCCCCTTAAAAACCCATACATGGTCTCGACCAGCTCGCAAAACATAATTTCGCAAAACTTAACACTGCCGAACTTAATACAGTGCCTTTTTGTAGTAACCTTTTCTAGGTTAGCCCGGATAGGCAACAGATGTGTCTTTCTGAAGATGGAGATGATTCGCAATGCTATGGATGATTTTAGCTGCGATCTTATCGCAAAAAGCTTACAAAAAATACCTGGTTTTTAGTAAAAGTGTCACGAGACAGAAAATTTAATTTAAAATAAAGATAAGCTTATAACTTTATAGGTAGAGGAAAAGCAGTCACAGGCCTGATCCCCAGCCCAAGCTCGGCTGCATTTTTAACAATAAATTTTAATTAGGTCTCAGCAGCGCCGTAAAAAGCCACCTAGTGCTTGGAAATCAGCACTTTTTTGGAATGTCGCAGAGTCTACGCGATCGCAAAACTAAATTAAATATGCTCAAAAACGATTCCTCCAAGTATCTGCCAACCTTAACTCAAGTAATAGACCGCTACCCCTTGACAGTTGCGCCCGATACCCCACTAGCAGAAGTAATTACCCTGATGGGCCAACGGCGCGAAAGTTGCTCTCTAAACGCAGCCATTCCACCAACCGATATCTATCAGCAACTAACAGAAATCGCAAATTCTCCCACCTCAAGTGCATTCAGAGACGCGACAGGTATCTGCGTCTTTGTCGTAGAAAAATCACTAGAAAAATTCTCCTCGCCCTGTGCTCCACATTCTCAATTGCAAGGAATCTTCACAGAAAGGGATCTTGTCGATTTGATTGCCTCGGGCAAAAACTTAAAAGGTGTCACCATCGCAGAAGTGATGAGGCAGCCTGCCGCAACTCTGACAAAATCCGAGACTCAAGACATTTTCAGCGCCCTAATTCTGCTGGGGCAACGAAGAATTAAGCATCTGCCAATATTGGATAGTGAAGGTCAACTCTTAGGAGTAATTACGCCAGAAAGCATTCGCCAAGCAATGCTCAAACCGGCAAATATCTTAAAAATGCGCCGCGTGAAAGAAGTAATGACCGCACAAGTCATTCAAGCACCTCGCTCCGCGTCCGTTAGAAGTTTAGCCGAGTTGATGGCGCAGCACCGCGTTAGCTGCGTAGTAATTACCGAATCAACAGAATTATCGATGGATTTACCGTTCCCCATTCCAGTAGGTATCGTCACAGAACGGGATATTGTGGAATTTCAAGCTTTAGATATAGATTTGTCGCAAACGATCGCCGAAACTGTGATGAGTACCCCCTTATTTAGCCTCAAGCAAGAAGACTCGCTGTGGGTAGCTCATCAGGAAATGCACGAGCGTTTAGTCCGCAGGTTGGTAGTAACGGGGGAACAGGGAGAACTCCTGGGAATAGTTACTCAAACCAACATACTGCGCGTACTTGACCCGATGGAAATGTCCGGGGCGATCGATGTTCTGCACGATTCAGTGGCAGAAAGGACGAGGGAATTGGAAAAAGCGATCGCATCCCTCAGCTTGACTAACGCCAGACTAGAAAGCGAAATTGCTACCCGCGTGCGGGCCGAGGCCAGACTCCACCTTTTAGAATCTGCTGTAGTGAACGCTAACGACGCAATCGTGATTATGGATGCGGGAGACAGCGATATCTCCGACCCCACCATCATCTATGCCAACGAAGCTTTTACCCAAATGACGGGCTACCTACCCGAAGAAATCATCGGACAAACCCCCAGTTGCTTGCGCGGCCCAGAAAGCGACCCCACCCAAGTCGATAAAATTCGCCGTACTTTCTCTCGCCAAGAACCCCTACGCCTAGAATTGATTAACTACCGCAAAGACGGTTCAACTTATTGGGTGGAACTCAACAGCGTACCGATTGCCGACACCTCCGGGAACGTTACCCACTGGGTGTCGGTGCAGCGAGATATTACCGATCGCAAGCGCATGGAACAAGCATTTTTTGAAGAAAAAGAACTCGCTCAGGTTACTCTACAATCAATCGGCGATGCCGTAATCACTACTGACGCCGAGGGCTACATTTTGACCCTTAATCCAGTTGCCGAAACACTTACGGGTTGGTCTACATTGGAAGCTAAAGGTTTACCCCTCGCCAGCGTGCTGAGAATAGTTGACGAAACTACCAGGCGGCCGATCGAAAATATCGCCGAAATCGCTTTGTGCGAAGGTCGGATTGTTGACCAAGGACACAACAGCTTGCTGATTGACCGCAACAACACTGAATTTGCGATCGATCACTGCGTCGCCCCCATCCACGCTAGCAGCGGCGAAATTGTCGGGGCCGTCGTTGTGTTCCGAGATGTCACGCAAGTGCGAACTCAAGCGCGGCAACTCACCTGGCAGGCAACTCATGACCCCCTGACGCAATTAGTCAACCGCCGGGAATTTGAGTACCAGCTAGAGCACGCCCTACACGGCGCTCAAGGTTACGGGCAAGAACACGTGATGCTTTATCTGGATCTCGATCGCTTCAAAATAGTTAACGACACCTCCGGTCATGCTGCTGGGGACGAACTGCTGCGCCAAGTCAGCCAGCTATTTAAAAGCAATATCCGCAAAACCGATATTTTGGCACGTCTAGGTGGCGATGAATTTGCCGTACTCCTGTACCATTGTCCCGTCGAACGAGGATTGAATGTCGCTGAAACGCTGCTGCGAAGCATTCAGGCATTCCGCTTTGCGTGGCAGGACAAAACTTTTTCGATCGGCGTCAGTATCGGTTTGGTAGCAATCAATCCCAAAACAGCCTCGACATCTGCAATTTTGAGCGCGGTCGATATGGCCTGCTACGCTGCTAAAAATAAAGGTCGCAACCGGGTACAGGTTTATCAAGCCGGCGACCAAGAATTAATCAAACAGCACGGCGAAACCGAGTGGGTGGTGCAAATTCATCAAGCTTTAGAAGAGAATCGCTTTTGCTTGTACTCTCAGCCGATCGTACCTTTGCTTAATTCTCCAACCACCGGAACCCACTGCGAAATCCTCCTGCGCCTCCAGTTGGAAACTGGTGAGTTGGTGTCGCCGATGGCGTTTATTCCTGCTGCAGAACGCTACAACTTGATGCACGCGATCGACCGCTGGGTGATTCGTACTTTATTTAGCCATTTATCTAAAATTTTCACGGCAAATTTATTAGTCCAAAACCCCGGAGTAGACAGCGATAAAATAGTTACCTTCCCTGCGTGCTCTCTTTTGTCTAATCTGCAATCATCATTTGGCAAATATCCCCACCTTTATTCAATTAACCTTTCTGGCGACAGTCTCAACGAAGAAAAGTTTATCGAGTTTATTCAGGAACAGTTTTCCATCCATCAAATACCGCCACAAATAATTTGTTTTGAAATTACCGAAACCGTTGCCATTGGTAATCTCAGTAAGGCAGCCAGCTTGATTTGGCAACTCAAGGAACTAGGCTGCCAGTTTGCCTTGGACGACTTCGGTAGCGGGATGTCTTCTTTTGCTTACCTGAAAAGCTTGCCGGTTGATTATCTCAAAATAGACGGCAATTTTATTAAGCATATTGTCGATAATCCTATTGATGTCGCAATGGTGGAAGCTATTACCAAAATCGCTCACGTCATGGGAATTAAAACTATTGCCGAGTATGTTGAAAATCAAACAATTATGGATAAACTCAATGAACTTGGGGTAGATTATGCTCAAGGTTATCATTTGGGCAAGCCTCAACCTTGTAACTTCACATCTCCTCTTTTAGAGGAATTTTTGGGGGAGTTTCCTGTTAATTCTTTGGCTTTTGAAGCTAAGCTGGCTTGTTGAAGAAGGAAGTTGGGCAACGAGCAAGCAATGGGATTTAACAGATTTAAGGGAGGGATTTTGAGGGAAGAAGGAAAAGGGAAATGTTAATTTCTCCTAGGGTTTAGTGTTGTTTCGGAATGATTTGACCGCAGAGAACGCAGAGGGCGCTGAGTTTCCAGAAGAGAGAGATGGATAATTCTGATACCAACGAATTTGATATCAATTCCCTATTCCCATTCCCAATTCCCCATTACCCATTACCTTCTAGATTAGTTTCCGCCGCTTCAATGTACTGACTGTCTAACAGAAAAGCACCTTTTTCAAAGCGAATTCCCCAATAATTGCCGGGACGCCGATCGATCACAACGCCTTCAGCGCCGATCGCAATTAAATTCGCAGGCCGCAGCATCGGCATCGGTTCGGCAGTTTTGACGTAAGGCGGCATCGCCACAACTCTGACTTTTTGACCGATTGTAAATTCTTTTTCCATTAGTTTTATTTCCTAAAGAAACACAGCGATAAAGGAATTATGACAAGAAATTTTTCTGTTTAATTGATTGATTTATTGATTAGGGATGGATAATAAAATGGGTGATTCTGAAGCATTATCAAGGGAATTACGGCAAAATTATTGATATTTTAGGCTTCCATCTTCCTTATATTCAAGTTCATGATATTTTCCCCCTAACCCTAAGTCATGAAGACATAGTTGGTAGTTTTTGGCTCCCATATCGAAAGGGTTAGTCCTGTTCAATCTTGCCCATTCAGCTATCTTTAGCTGGTTAGTTACCCCTGAAGCATCGGCTACGGTTTTGACAATCCAATCAAACATTTTTTTTCATCTAAGCTGTCTCTCACTCTACCTCTCTATATTAGCTATATATTCACCTATGGCAATCAAACATTTTTTTCCTCTAAGCTGTCTCTCACCCCTAACTCGGACGATCGCCCGTAACACCCCTGACCGATCGCGCTACAATTGTCAATCGGGATGAAAATGGCTGATTAGGAAAGTAGAGGAGTAGGTGTTATGGCTACAAGTCGTCGCATTGAGCGTGTAGCTTCAATGGTTAAACGGGAAGTCAGCCTGATGTTGCTGAATGGAATCAAGGACGACCGGGTAGGTGCCGGTATGGTTAGCGTTACCGATGTAATTGTTTCGGGAGACCTTCAGCATACAAAAATTTTTGTCAGCATCTACGGTACTGATGAGGCGAAGGCTGAAACTATGGAAGGTTTGAAATCTGCTACTAGCTACGTCCGCAACCAGTTGGGCCAACGATTGCAACTGCGCCGGACGCCGGAAGTGATTTTTCTCGAAGACCGTTCTTTGGAACGGGGCGATAAAATGTTGATACTGCTGAATCAGCTTTCTGCCGATCGCAAACCAGGTATGTTTGATGACGAAGAATTGGCCCAGGGCAATGAAAATGATGATGATGATGATGATTTAGAAGCAGACGAGGATTAGTGTCTGAAGGTAGTCAACAGCTTTCCTGTCAACAGTCCACAGTCAACAGTCAACAATTCCTAATTTCCCATGATTGACAATCTTTCCTTACCAGAACTGGTGGCACAGATGTTCGTGGTGCGCGCTTCTGGCTGCTTGTTCGACCACCAAATTCGCTATCCCGAATGGGAACCAACTGCCAGCAAACTCCGCTATTATCTGGAAAATTTGGGCGTCGGTGGGGTGATTTTGGTCGGGGGAAGTGCTGCGGAGTTGGCACTTCGATCGCACCAATTGCAGTCTTGGGCCAAGTTTCCGCTACTGCTGGCGGCCGATATTGAGGAAGGTGTCGGCCAGCGGTTCGCGGGGGCGACTTGGTTCGGGCCGCCGATGGCAATTGCCGAAGTGGCGCGGCACGATTCAGGTAAAGCCGATCGATATGCTGAACAAATGGGCGCTGTCACTGCGATCGAAGCTAGGGCGATCGGTCTAAATTGGATTCTCGCACCGGTGGTTGATGTTAACAACAATCCCGACAATCCTGTGATTAATGTCCGCGCTTTTGGCGAGACACCGGAAATTGTCGGAAAATTAGCTGCTGCTTTTATTAGAGGCGCAGGTGAGCACCCGGTTTTGACCACCGCTAAGCATTTTCCCGGCCACGGCGACACGGCGGTTGATTCTCACTTGGAATTGCCGGTTTTGCCACATTCGCCAGCGAGATTGACTG
This sequence comes from Microcoleus sp. K5-D4, assembly GCF_036704575.1. NCBI lineage: Bacteria > Bacillati > Cyanobacteriota > Cyanophyceae > Oscillatoriales > Microcoleaceae > Microcoleus > Microcoleus sp. K5-D4. The sequence goes on along the minus strand of NZ_JAUBSD010000021.1, from coordinate 68,626 downwards.
AGGTTGAGTTGCCTCCTTTTGTTGAGGCGATCGCTGCTGGGGTCGATGCTGTGATGAGTGCTCACTTGCTGATTCCGGCTTGGGATGCGGAGTGTCCTGCTACTCTTTCTCGCAAAATTTTGATCGGGAAGCTGCGAGAAGAGTTGGGATTTGAAGGTTTGATCGTGACGGATGCTTTGGTGATGGGTGCGATCGCCAATAAGTACGGCGCTAATGAAGCTGCTGTTTTGGCTGCTGAGGCTGGTGCTGATGTTTTGCTGATGCCGCTTGACCCGGAAGGGGCGATTCTGGCTGTCTGCGAAGCTGTCACTCAAGGGCGACTTCACATATCACAAATCAAGGAATCTGTCAAGAGAATTTGGTCGGCTAAAGCTAAAGTCGGTTTGTTAGTAAAGGAAAAGGAAAAAGCAGTAGATTCAACATCGATCAAGTCGATAGACTTAAGTTTGCTGGCAACTCCTGATGCCAGGGCAACTGCTGCCGATATTTTGCGAGATTCTTTGAAATTTGGCGGCAATCTACCTTTGCAGGTTGCAAAACCCGCAGAAAACCAGCTTTTGCGGAATTTGATTGTTGTAGATGATGTTTTGGGGTGTGAGTTTTTGGGCAACCACACTCCGGCGATCGCCCTTCCTGAACAGTTTGGTTACGAATTGCAACTGATTGACGATCGCACAGGGGCGATCGCTGATAATACAGGTGCAGAGCATTTTTCTCCGACACTGCTGCAAATTTTCATTCGCGGCAATTGCTTTCGAGGCAGTGCTGGTTTGACCGAAGCAGCTCAAGATTGGTTTAAGAAATTATTAAAAACGGGAGAACTGCAAGCTGTGTTAATTTACGGCAGTCCCTACGTTTTAGAGCAATTTTTGCCACACTTGCCTCCGAGTATTCCTTATGTATTTTGTTTTGGGCAAATGCCGGCAGCGCAATCTCTCGTTCTTGAAGTGCTATTCGGCATTGACGGAACTGGTAATGCTTGAGTTGCCGGACTCCTAAATATTTCCTTTGCTGCTTGCTGCGTTAGGAGTTAAATTCATCAACCCGGTTTCTCGCCGGAAATGTTGCCTTTGGTGGCAAAGCATCCAGAAACCGGGAATCCGATGCGGGTTCCTAAGTTCTGAATTGAGCTTTCCAGCAGATCCGCTTGCTAGTCGGGAAAATGTGCTGCTTCTCAACATCCTAAGACAGATCCCATCACTTACTGATGATTCCTATAATTTATTTTTATTTACGGCAGTGAATTGTATAGCTGTATACGGACAAAATTTAACTTCCATATTCGTAAGTTTGGACTATATTATTACCAGGGCCATAAAATTTTTTAGTAAAACATTGAGGGCGCATTATGATTCACTCCACTATTCCCCAAATCCAATACTCTTTAGATGTGATCCAAGATGAAGCGCGTCAGCTAGTGCATGAGGGCGTACTCAGCCGCCAACAGCCCATCTATACCCTGTGCCAATTCATTCCGCCCCGGGAATGGGCTTGTGTAGAGTGCGAATTAGAAAAATGCGACTTCTTGCTGCGCGATCGGATCGCCGACCTGATCGGTTCTGAAAAATGGGACAATGACTAAAGTTTGGTTCTGTTAAATTAAGTTGGCAAGTAAACTCCGGCTGTGTTAGAGACTCTTGATTCTTTAATGCTGGGAATTTTCGGCGCGCAAATTTTCCAACTCGGCCCTCAGCGCTGCCATCTGTGCAGTTAATTCTTGAATCTCTAGCTTTACGGTAGGCTGTACAACCGACTCGGGAGGAGCATCAGTCGCTGCATCTGATTGCTTGGGCGAGACAGATTCATTGTCTGCATTCTCCCGATCGCCCGGTTGAGAAAAAATAGTATCTACAAAATTCCGGGCTTCTCGCTCAGTCATTTCTCCTTTTTCCAGCAGCTCATCGGCTAGCTGGCCAAAATCTGACTTCAGTTTGTCAAGATTTTCTTCTCGCTTCAGAGGATCTTGCAATGTCTCAATTAAAAAGGAAGTTGCACCTAAAGTTAGGTGAAATCCTGTTTGCAGCATTTGAGGCAGGTTGTCGGGATTCATCTAAAAATGCCGCTAGAACGTTTTTCTGAGTTTTTGGTTCGCTAGTTGCTCCCAAGTCGGGGCGCAAAGCCGCTTTTTAGCGCGAAGGTGCTGGCGTTGTGGGTCGCGATCGCCCCGATTCAGGAAATATCAGCTTTTGGGAGGACGTTTTGCCGTTGTGCCAATACTAATCGTATCATTACTTCGTAAATTAATAAATGTCAAGTGTAAACTTTTGTAACTACGAATCGAGACATTCCCACTCGAAAGCTCAGTTTATTTGAGATTTGAGATTTGAGATTTGAGATTGAACAGGACTTACGCACTGCGACTAAAAAAACCCGGTGGCTAATTACCCCTGCGTAAGTCCTGTTCAATCCAGTTAAGGATACAGCGCCTCGCCAGTGGAGGGGTCAAATATAAATAGTCGATCGAAGTCAAGCTGTACCGTCAGTCGATCGCCCGCTCGCAAGCGAACACTCGCAGGTATTTGTAACTGTACAGTAGTTTCAGCACTCAACAAAGGCAAACTCGCCCGAATTAAAGTTTCTCGCCCCAGAGGTTCCACTACTTTTACCTCTAGATCAAGAGGGACTTTTTCTAAGGCCCAAACATCGGTTTTCAAATCATCATCTTCTACTGTTTGTGGGGTAAAGATTTCTATATTTTCTGGACGGATGCCCAAATCAAATCCTTGTCCTTCTCTCGCCTGCAATTTTTTCTGAATCGAGGGCGGACAGACTAAATGTTGATTTCCCACTTGAAAGGATTCGTTAGTATAAATTGCCGGCAAAATGTTCATGGCGGGATTGCCTAAAAATGTGGCAACCATGCGGTTAGCTGGTTTGGCGTAAATGCTTTGCGGGTCTCCAATTTGTTGAATTTTACCCCCATTTAAAACTACAATCTTATCAGCTAAAGTCATCGCTTCCACTTGGTCGTGGGTGACGTAAATTGTGGTAATTCCCAGCCGTTGATGCAGTTGTTTGAGTTCTGCTCTAGTGTCGTCTCGCAGTTGAGCATCGAGGTTAGAAAGCGGTTCATCTAAAAGAAATACTTTCGGTTCGCGGGCGATCGCCCTTCCGAGTGCTACCCGCTGCTGCTGTCCGCCTGATAGCTGTTTGGGCTTACGCTTGAGGAGGTGGTCGATCGAGAGCGATCGGGCTACTGTTTCGACTCGTTCTTGAATTTTAGTCGGGTCAACATTCCGCATCCGCAATCCAAATGCCAAGTTTTCGGCGACAGTCATGTGCGGATAAAGCGCGTAATTTTGAAACACCATTGCTACATCCCGCTGTCTCGCCGGAATGTTGTTAACTAAATTATCTCCGATGTAAAGATTGCCGGAAGTTGCGGTTTCTAAACCTGCAATTGTCCGCATAATTGTTGATTTACCGCAGCCGGATGGCCCGACTAATACCCAAAATTCCCCGTCCGGGATTTTGAAGCTGATGTTTTCGATCGCGGTGACGTTTTGGTAGCGTCTGGTAATATTTTCTAAGCGAACATTTGCCATTTTGTGACTGTAATTAGTAATTGATAATTAGTGATTTTTACCTTCAGTCTTCAGCCTTCAGAAAACTGTTCCAATTCTAAAACTGTGCGGTCTAATTCTTCAACTATAGGCGTTAACTCAGCTTGGCGGAATGCTTCTACTAAAGAACGATAATACCAGAGAGAACCATCTTTGCCACCTTTGAAGCGTTCCCAAACAGTATCTCCTAATTGACGGTAATCTTTCAGGATCGATCGAACATTATAAAGTTTATCAGCAGCCGAGACTAATCTGACGGAGCCAGAAGCTGTAGAAATGCGATCGATATAAGCTTGCTTTCGCTGACGCCAAGGGGGTTTCGGCGTCTCGTCACTGTCGGTACAGCCGTCTACAATCGCTGTGACGGTATTCCCAAAGCGGTGGCGGATGGCTTCGCGGGTGGTGGCGCCGCCTTGATCTTCGATCGCATCGTGAAGCAAAGCTGCGATCGCCTCATCTTCATTTGCCCCATATTCTAAAGCTATACTAGCAGTGCCCAACAAATGGGCAATGTAGGGAACCCCGGAACCTTTGCGAACTTGGGTAGCGTGCAATTCGGCAGCATAGGTGAGGGCTTCAGAAAAACGGTTTGAGAGAATCATGAAAGTCACCTTTCTGAATTGCTATGATATATAAATTGTCTGGCTAAGTTGAAAATACAAAATCTACCCATTTCAATCATGTCATCAAATGCGATCGAGAGCGATCGCTTGTACAATTATAATCGTTAACAAGAGGTTTATAGCATGACAGCTACTATAATTACACCCAAAAATACCGACCCAAACTCAGAGCCAGAATCACATCCAAACTTAGAAAATATACCAGAAATTTACCCCGAATCTCAGCCAGAAAAAGTCATATCTCTCGAAGAGTTTTTAGTCAAGCCTCCTGATAGAATGGAATGGGTTGATGGCAACTTAGTGGAGAAAACAGGAATGACATTCCAGCACGGTCTCGCTCAATCTAAATTATCTACATCCTGGAGAAATTACAAAAATTCCAGCGGACAGGGAGGAGAAGTTGTTACAGAAGTTCTTTGCCGCACTAGCAAGCAGGGTCGCCGTCCCGATGTTGCTTACATTACTCCTGAATTGTTGCCAAAATCAGGCAATTTTACAGCATTTTCCCAAAGTTTTCCTTTGATAGCGGAAGTTGCTTCCCCCGAAGATAGCGGCGAAGAGTTATTTGCGAAAGCTCACGAATATTTGGAATCGGGATGTTTAGAAGTTTGGTTGCTATTTCCTGAAGCTAGATTAATATTTGTGAATGCAGGGCAACGCTGGCGGTTGTTTAATGCGGATGAAGTGGTTAACACTCAAAGTGTGCTTGCAGGTTTTAGCGTAGCTGTGAGTGAATTGTTGGCTTGAGGAATGTGTAAACGTAATTTATTAAAATTATAAAAATAGCCTTTAAAATATTGGAAGTCAAAGTAATTAACTTTAGGTTAAGACGGAGATTAATGACTATATTGGAGCGAAAAAACCTCATTTAATATACTCTAATGGCAACTTTTAACTCTTGATAAACTCGCTCGCGTTCCACTATAACGTTCCGCTTTTTCAAATCAACTCAAAGGCGTTTTTCTGGATTTAAAAGAGGGTGCAACTCAGCTTCATCATAATGGACGGGTCATCAATTTTTGTTAGTCTGTTACACGTTGAATTTTGCCGACTTATGGCGTTTGCTCAGGCACCAAAGCAGCGCTATATCGCTCTTTGGTCACTCTGGGAAGACTATAATCAAGGAAAATCGCTGAGTGAAACCTAGTCCCTGATTATGATAGCGTCGAGGGAGCCATTCCTGTAATTGAAGATGATTCTGAGTTCCACTTTTCCTCCGCCTAGACAGACAAAAGAGCGATAGTTTTAATTATCGAGCTGGGTAAAATATTTAAATCTCAACTATCAACGAAAACAGGGCGGTGGCTAACAACAGCCACCGCCCTCAAGATAGTATTGCGCTATCTAAATCTGTGCTTACGCAGGAAGCAAGACTGAATCAATAATGTGGATGACACCATTATCAGCAGCAACATCGGCTGTTGTAACGGTAGAATCATTGATTTTGACGCCATTGGAAGCATCAATTTTCACTTCTGAACCTTCCACTGTCTTGGCAGATTTCAGCTTGACCACATCAGCGGCCATAACTTTGCCAGAAACGACATGATAAGTCAAGATTTTTGTGAGCTTCGGAATGTCCTTAAGCAGTGCTTCTACAGTACCTGCAGGAAGCTTAGCAAAAGCTTCGTCAGTAGGCGCAAAAACTGTGAAGGGGCCAGCGCCTTTGAGAGTATCTACTAAACCAGCAGCTTTGACAGCAGCAACTAGGGTTGTAAAAGATCCAGCCGAAACGGCGGTATCAACGATATCAGCCAAGTGAGTCACCTAGTTTTTGTAATCTATAAATCACTATAACGCTAAAAAGTTAATTTAGCTACATTAATTTTTTCTCTAGTTCTGTCTGGTTGTCTGATTATTTCAGATAGCATTTTTTGATTTAAATCATTTCATACAATACCTATCTAAAGGTAGATATGTGTTTTGCCCTTTTACTGTATTTTAAATTGTTGATGTGATCCTAAATACATTAGTAAGATGATCGCCCCTGCGCGCTTTTTAAACTAAACGCAGGGGGGAGACTGCATCGCCCCTGCTACGACATTTTGATTAACTTGGCAAAACATTCAACCCTCAGCGCAGCGCTAACACATTACAAAAGCCCGTTACCCCGACTGATGGCAACAGTTTGGGAAATCCCGATCTAAACTGTTAACAACCATTAACTAGGGGAAGGGTGACATGAGATACAAACTACTAGGTCACAGCGGACTTCGCGTTTCAGAAATCTGCCTCGGAACCATGACTTTTGGGGAAGACTGGGGTTGGGGGAGCTCCTACGACGAAAGCCGAAAAATGTTCGACGCCTTTGCAGAAGCGGGCGGCAATTTCATTGATACCGCGAATCTCTACACCAACGGTACTAGCGAAAAATATGTCGGTGAGTTCATCGCAGCCGATCGCGAAAAATGGGTAGTTGCCACGAAGTATAGCCTCAACATGAAGAATGGCGAAATCAACGGTTTCGGCAACCACCGCAAAAATATGGTGCAAGCAGTAGAAGCAAGTTTGAAGCGCCTGCAAGTTGAATACATAGATTTGCTGTGGCTGCACGCTTGGGATTTTACCACACCCGTCGAAGAAGTAATGCGCGCTTTTGACGATTTGGTGCGCGCCGGCAAAGTTCTTTATATCGGCATCTCCGATACGCCCGCTTGGATTATTTCTCAAGCAAATACGATCGCTAATCTGCGCGGTTGGACACCATTTATCGGCTTGCAAATCGAGTATTCTTTAAAAGAGCGAACTCCAGAACGGGACTTGATCCCTATGGCAAAAGCCTTTGATATTGGCGTCACAGCTTGGAGTCCCCTAGCAGCCGGTTTGCTGACAGGAAAATACAACACTTCAGAAACAGCCAGCGAAGCTAAACGGCTGAATTCACCTGAATCTGGAAAAATTAACGAACGAGACCTCAAAATTGCTGACGAAGTTAGCAAAATAGCGGCCGAAATTGGCAAACCTGCTTCTCAAGTAGCCCTAAATTGGCTGATCCAACAGCCAGTCGAAGTTATTCCGATTGTGGGTTCGCGCAAACTCTCGCAACTTCAGGAAAATTTAGCTTGTTTGGAGTTTGAATTAACCCCGGAACAAATGCAACAGTTAGACAAAGTAAGTGCAATTGAATTGGGTTTCCCTCACGATTTCTTAAAGAGTTCGACAGTGCAAGATTTTGCCTTTGGAGGTGGAATCGCCAAGATTGACAGACGCCGACTGTAAAGTTGCTGCTATTTTCTAGTTGCGGATTTAGGTGGCTATTTTGCCTTTGATTGCAGATAGCGGCGAACCCGCCCTTAGAGGGATGATTGACATTTGTGCTGTGGGCGCAAGGTTAAACTGACGCCCACAGCGCCAATGTCATCATCTTGGTTTCTTCCCACAGACTCGCGCAAAATCTTAGGTTTATCGTTGCGGTTGCCTGGTTTCTGTGATATTGTTGAGACAGGTGCTGTTCGGTGAGTTTAACCTGACTGCATAAACTGTCAATTGTTAATCTATCGGAAGTCAGAAATCTCGGACGCAACTTGGTATAGTAGGATACAAATTTACCCAATTAGCGATCGGATGAGTTAAAAAAAAGCAAGGTTTGTCAAATCAAAAAGCAACATAAACTTGATGGCAAATTTTCTCTCATCTTCAAATAAAGCAATAAAACTTGCTCTTTTTTCACCCCGTACCTGCCAGTTAAAAGTCATTTTACAAGGTCGATCGGCATTTTAACGGCTTTGGAACCTCGCATACAAGCTAGGTGTCTCCTGAGATAAAAGTCATCCTTCAGATAGAAGTTATGGCAGAAAAACTGGGTTACATTTAACAACAATAGCAAGTCTAACAATATTAACTTATCTCCAAGTTTCAATTCTGAAAAAAGCAGATAAGCCTGTTTTTTCCGCAGCTAAACAGTTTCTTTGTTTGGCTCACTGAATGCGGCGCTTGCTCGTCAATAAAAGTTCTCAGATTTATGCTTGCGACTTTCAGTAAGACACTGCTGAGAAATATATCCTATTGACAACTTTTAACGGACAAATTTTCATTGACAAATTCCAGAGGCTAATATGTCGCCCCCAGAAAACTCAGTAAACAATAATTATAGCAATAAAGAGCGAGCATGGGAGATCCGATTTACCTCTATAGATCCAGCCAAATCGCCATCTCAATTCGCTGCGTCGCCCGCATTGCGCGCCAACTTATCAAAAACTGAGGCTTTAGATGCACCAGATTTAGTTTGCCTGTCCCATTTGCGGTGGAATTTTGTCTATCAACGTCCGCAACATCTCTTGAGTCGCTGTGCCAAAACTCGTCGCGTATTCTTTGTAGAAGAACCTGTGTTTACCGCGGCTACAGATTGGTGGCTTGATGTGAGCATCCACGAAAGCGGAGTCTGGGTAATAGTACCGCACCTGAGGGAAGGAACCAGCGAAGCAACAGCACAAACTGCTCAGCAAGCCATGCTAGATGATTTGTTTCGAGCGGCGGAAATTAGCCAGTACATCCTCTGGTATTACACACCAATGGCTGTCAGTTTCACAAGCCACTTACAGCCGCTAGCTGTAGTCTACGACTGCATGGATGAACTGTCAGCATTCCAAGGCGCGCACCCGGATTTAAAAGCCAATGAAAACCAATTATTAAAGCGCGCTAGCGTAGTATTTACCGGGGGACACAACCTTTACGAAGCCAAACAGCACCAGCACCCAAACATTCACCCCTTCCCCAGCAGCATCGAAAAAGAACACTTTGCGACAGCCAGGAATCATTCAGAAGAACCGGCGGATCAAAAAGACATTCCTCACCCGCGTTTGGGATTTTATGGCGTCATAGACGAACGCATGGATCTCGAACTGCTAGCGGGCATGGCCCAAGCAAGGCCGGACTGGCATTTAGTCATCATTGGCCCGGTGGTGAAAATCGATCCGGCAACTCTGCCAACTCACCCAAATATCCACTATCTTGGTGGCAAATCTTATCAAGAACTGCCAGGGTATCTTGGCGGATGGGATATCGCAATGCTGCCTTTTGCGATTAACGAATCGACTAAGTTTATTAGTCCTACGAAAACTCCAGAATACCTCGCTGCTGGCAAACCTGTCATTTCTACTCCTATCCGCGACGTGGTGCGACCCTACGGAGAAAACGGCTTGGTTCGGATTGCTAGCAATTCGGAAGAATTCGTTGCTTGTGGTGAAGAAATCTTCAGCGAAAGTTCGGACGTTCGCACCAAGTGGCTGAGCGAAGTAGACGCCTTTTTAGCAGACAATTCTTGGGACAATACCTGGGGTGAAATGCTGGGGTTGATCGAAAGTGCGATCGACGAGAAACGGCAGAAAGCAGAAGGCCGGATGAAAGTTTTAAGTTAGGAATGTTGAGGTTGAAGTTAAAGAGTTACACTTTACGGATTCAAAAACTAACACTCAACACTCCTCGCTGTATGTCCAATTACCAATTATTCCTTACCCTTACCCACACTCAGAGGTGTTTCAATGTTTGACTATTTAATCGTCGGAGCCGGATTTGCAGGTAGCGTCATTGCCGAAAGACTAGCAAATGAGGCCGGAAAAACAGTCCTGATAATTGATACCCGCAACCACATCGGCGGCAACGCATACGATCACTACGACAACCACGGCATCCTCGTACACAAATACGGCCCCCACATTTTTCACACCAATTCGCGCCAAGTTTTCGAGTATCTTTCGCGGTTCACCGAGTGGCGGCCTTACGAACACCGGGTCCTCGCCAGCGTTGACGGTCAACTGCTGCCAATTCCGATCAACCTCAATACCGTAAACAAACTTTACGGATTGAATCTCACGTCATTTGAAGTAGAAGATTTCTTCGCGAAAGTAGCAGAACCAAAGGATTACATTCGCACTTCCGAAGATGTCGTTGTCAGCAAAGTCGGTCGCGAACTTTACGAGAAATTCTTCCGCAACTACACCCGCAAACAGTGGGGAATGGATCCGTCGGAACTCGACAAATCAGTGATTGCCCGCGTTCCCACTCGCATTAACCGGGACGATCGCTATTTTACCGATACCTATCAAGCAATGCCCCTGCACGGCTACACTCGGATGTTTGAAAAGATGCTTTCTCACCCAAACATCAAGGTGATGCTGAATACCGACTACCGGGAGATTGAGGGTTTTATCCCTTACGGAGAAATGATTTACACCGGGCCAGTCGATTCCTATTTCAATTATTGCTACGGCAAACTGCCTTACCGTTCCTTGGAATTTAAGCACGAAACGCTGAACGTACCCGTACACCAAGAAGCACCGGTGGTAAATTACCCCAACGAGCATTTATATACTCGCTGCACGGAGTTTAAATACCTCACGGGACAAGAGCATCTAAAAACTAGCATTGTCTACGAATATCCCCAAGCTGAGGGAGACCCTTACTACCCGGTTCCACGCCCGGAAAATGCCGAAATTTACAAGAAATATAAGGCTTTGGCTGATGCAACTCCGGGAGTTTCTTTCGTGGGAAGGCTGGCGACTTACAGGTATTACAACATGGATCAAGTGGTCGCTCAAGCTCTGACAACTTACACACAAATTACTACCAAGCCGGTGATTGAATTGGTAGAAAATGTTAACGGTTCTGCCTCTAATGTCAGCTCATCCAATGGAGTCGCTCCTCGCCCAAGCGCAGCTTCTCTAGAAGTCGCTGCTGTCAACCACGGCAACGGCAACGGCAACGGCAAATCTACTACCAAGTAGCTGGAAGCTGCGAGTTACGTACGGGTAAAAAGGTAAGGTGCCGAGAGAGCACCTTACTCGGTTTTCATCAAAAGTTATTTAATAATTCAAACAACCATTGAGGTAAAAATGAACGTTCTAGTGAAAATTGTTTTGTCTCATGAGGTTTTGGAAATTTCTCAATTTGCTCAGTTTCAGAAAGAAATACAGCGCCTAATGGCCAGCGGTGGCAAAATTATTATGCTCGATTTCTCAAAAATAAATTTTCTGAAAAATTCCGAGTTAATGGCTGTAGTGGCGATCGTGAAATTAGTTAGAGACAGCGAATGTATACTTTTGATCTCTGCCATGAGCGAACAAGTTAGAATTCTATTTGAACTCACGGGACTACAGCAAATATTTCATTGTTTGCCGTTTGCGGAAGAATTTTATCTCACAAGTGAGCAAACTGAACCGTTAGGAGGTTTGCAAAGTGTTGCTAGCTAGAGGGAGAGGAGGAGAGGGGGGATAGGAAAAATCTTCCTGGTTTTTTCTTCCTGGTTTATTGTTCCTTCTCCTGACTAATGACTTCAGCACAAGAGAGCCTTCAGATGAGGCTGTTTTAATGGGCAGAACTTTTGCAAATTAATTAGCAAAAAACTTGTCAAAGTGAGGGTAATTGTCGCTAACCTATAAATATAACTTTGGGTAGATGTGCCGATGAGTTGGTTAGGTAGAGAGCTAGAAAATTGCGAGATAGAAGAGTCTGCAACTCTTGATAGTAAGGTGACAGTTCAAGGACGGAAAACAGGTTATCCGCGCCCCCAACTGCGCCGGAGCAACTGGATTTGTCTCAATGGTCAGTGGCGGTTTGCTTATGATGACGCGGGCCACTGCGTGCAGCCGATCGATATTTCTGAGTGGAGTCACACTATAGAAGTGCCGTTTGCTCCAGAATCGGCAAAAAGCGGGATCGGCGACACGAATTTTCACGCCAACTGCTGGTATGAACGCGAATTTGACATACCCCACACAGAAGGCAGAGTTCTCCTCCACTTTGGGGCCGTAGACTACCGCGCCCGTGTCTGGGTGAACGGTCAGTTTGTCATCGAGCACGAAGGCGGACACACTCCTTTCACCGCAGACATTACAGCAGTTGTGAACCTCAACGGGATGCAGCGGGTGACAGTCTGGGCCCAGGACGACCCGCAAGATTTGGAGCAACCGCGCGGCAAGCAAGACTGGCAAATAGAGCCACATAGTATTTGGTATCCGCGCACGACCGGCATTTGGCAGACAGTCTGGGTAGAATTGGTGCCTCACACTTATATCGAGCGCATCCGCTGGACTCCGCAGTTTGAACGCTGGGAAATCGGTTTTGAAGCGTTTGTCGCAGGCGATCGCCAGTCGGGAATCCAGATTAAAGTTAAACTGTCGATCGGCTGTTTGCTGCTAGTCAACGACACCTACGAAGTCATCAACGGCGAAATCCACCGCCGCATCGCCCTCTCCGACCCTGGTATCGACGACTACCGCAACGAACTGCTGTGGAGTCCCGAAAAGCCGACCTTAATCAACGCTCAAGTGCAGTTGTGGGCCGACGGCAAACTACTCGACGAGGTTAAATCTTATACCGCCATGCGGACGGTCAGCATCCAGCGCGATCGCTTCATGCTAAACGGCCGCCCCTACTATTTGCGACTGGTGCTCGACCAAGGTTACTGGCCAGACACCATGATGACTGCCCCTTCCGACGAAGCTTTGCGACACGATGTCGAATTAGTCAAAGCAATGGGTTTCAACGGCGTCCGCAAGCACCAAAAAATCGAAGACCCGCGATTTTTGTACTGGGCTGACGTGCTGGGGCTCCTTGTTTGGGAAGAAATGCCCAGCGCCTACCGCTTCACTCCCAAAGCGGTACAACGGCTGACGCGGGAGTGGACCGAAGTCATCGAGCGCGACGGCAGCCACCCCTGTATTGTAGTCTGGGTGCCGTTCAACGAATCTTGGGGAGTTCCGAATTTAGTCGAAGCAGCAGCCCACCGCAACTACGTGCAAGCGCTGTATTTCTTGACAAAAACCCTCGATCCGACTCGCCCCGTCATCGGTAACGACGGCTGGGAAAGCATCGATACCGACATCCTGGCGATTCACGACTACGACAACAACCCGCAAACCCTAGCCAAGCGCTACGGGCCCGAAGTCCAGCTAGCGGATTTGTTCGATCGCGGGCGTCCGGGAGGGCGTATCCTCACCCTCGACGGCCACCCGCACCAAGGACAGCCGATGATGCTGACCGAATTCGGGGGCATCGCCTGCGCCGGTCGCGAAAACCCCGATTTTTTCAGAGTTTGGGGCTACGTGCGCGCATCCGACACGCAGGAACTGCAAAGGCGCTACACCGCGCTGTTGAAGGTGGTAAACCGAGTGGAAATGTTCAGCGGATTTTGTTACACGCAGTTAACCGATACTTTCCAAGAAGCTAACGGTTTGCTGTATGCCGATCGCACTCCCAAGTTTCCCGTAGAGGTGATCGCGGCGGCAACTCTCGGCTGGGATATTCCCGAAGAAAGTTCACAGCCGCAAGCTATTACTCAGTGCTAATTGGTGATTTGTCAAGGAAAAAGTAAAAATCTGAGATTTTTTTCTTATTTCATTTTGACTTTTTGCCGATCGATATAGTTCTTACAAAAACACCCTTTGTAGTAAGGGCTTTAATCCTTTCTGAGTGAGATTTAAGGACTCAAGTCCTGACTACAAACCTTAATGACCCATTACCCATTCGATTGATGTTTCAAAGTTTTTTCATGGGCGGATTTGAATGTTCCACCCACAGAGTGCAATCTGGAAAACGCCTCGATGTCACAGCCGCCACCGGTCACGATAAATTTGCAGCAGCCGACTACCAACGCTTGCAGGAGCAAGGCATTTACACAGTCCGCGAAGGCCTCCGCTGGCACTTAATCGAACAGACACCCGGAAAATACGATTTTTCCAGTTCCCTGCCAATCATCCGCGCCGCCCGCGACATGAAAATGCAGGTAATTTGGGATTTGTTTCACTACGGCTGGCCAGACGATATTGATATTTTCAGTCCCGAATTTGTGTCCAGGTTTGCAAACATGGTGCGCGCTTTTATGGAAGTGCTAACTGAGGAAACAGACCAAACACCTTTCGTGACACCTGTTAATGAAATTTCATTTATTGCTTGGGCCGGCGGCGATGTTGCCTACATCAATCCGTTTGCAAAAGGGCGGGGAGACGAGCTCAAAATCCAGTTAGTCAAAGCTGCGATCGCAGCGATAGAATCAGTTTGGGAAGTCAATCCCCGCACCCGCATCGTTCAAATCGATCCCACAATTAACATTATTGCTGACCCTGACAAACCGGAGGATCGGGACGCGGCGGAAGGTTATCGCCTATCTCAATATCAAGCTTGGGATATGTTGGCTGGACGTTTTCGCCCCGAACTCGGCGGTAAAGAAAAATATCTCGATATTATTGGGGTGAATTATTACGATCGCAATCAGTGGATTCATAATGAAGACCCAATGAAATACACCGATCCGCTGTATCGGCCGTTTCGCGAACTGCTGCAAGAAGTGTTTGAGCGTTACCGTCGCCCCTTATTCATAGCCGAAACGGGTACTGAAGACGATTTTAGACCTGTCTGGTTTAATTATGTGTGTACTGAGGTAGTGGCGGCGATGAAAGCAGGAGTTCCGATAGAGGGAATCTGCTTGTATCCGATTGTTAACCATCCGGGTTGGGACGACGACAGGCACTGTTACAATGGTTTGTGGGATTATTGCAATGAATCGGGCGATCGGGAAATTTACCAGCCTTTGGCGGATGAATTGCAGTTTCAAAGGGAGCAGATTGAACCGTTGCTGAAGTTGCAGAATTGATAGCTGCGATCTAATTATGTAGGGTGCGCTGCGGCGCACCTTATGCTGTTAATCAAATTAATAGTCTGAGATCGTGTCCGGTCGATCAACTGCAATATCCGAAAAAAGCCTTGAGCTGCTTTAAGAAAGCAAATAGCTCTAGAACCGCTGGTCTCATTCTTCCCATGGACTGCCTTTGGCTTCCAACTCTGCCATTTTTTCCTTCCTTAGTTCATGTAAGGTTCTATTAGTCGAACTAAGCACTGCCCATTCATAAATATTTATAGAAGACCAACCAGTAACTTTCTTTCCCCAATTATTATAGGAGATTTCTTCCCCATTAAATCTGACCAATGTATCATCAATTATTATAGCTTCAGAGCTTTCAAACTCTTTAATTTCAATGCTATCCCCAGCTTTGATTAATTCCCACTCAAACAACTGATCCATTCGAGGTAGCCAAGTTCTATTAAAGCCAGAATCAGTGGATATAATTTCTCCCTTCATTGTAGAACATTCTCCGGCTAAACCCACGTAAAAATCATCCAGTTGTGCCGGAGGCAAAATTTTCTCAATACTCAAAAAACCTTGCTCTCCTATAAAAACAGGAGTGATATTAAGACAGATGGCGTCTACCCCATTTGAAATCAACCAAGCAACAGCAGAAAGGGTTTGCTCATCAAAGGATGAGGCTATAAGTATTATTCGTTGTTTTTTGTTAAAGGTTTTGAGTGCGTCATTGCTTGACAAGAATTTATTCAACTCTCGTCTCGCTTTTTCACCAGGAGTCAAATCACCTAATTCATACTCATCTTTGTGTATCTCGATATACGAACTATAGACTAACTCTACAAGGGATTCAGGTGTCGAAATTTTGGCATAACTCGCGGCATACCTGATAGCTTGAAATTCAAAAGGTTCTTTTCTCGCCTTGATGTCTTGTACGTCGCGTTTAATCTCGATTAGAACAACATTGCCATCTGCGTCAATGGCAGTTAAGTCGCTAATCCCGTTACTCGCATTACGAACTTGTTGACCAACAACTAGAAGAGTCTCCTCATCCCCAAAGAGCAAATTAATGTTTTTGCGTAAGAACTCTTCAATATGTCTTTCCTGTAAGTTTAAGTCTTTAAAGTTTCTGACTTTTATTTCTATTGCTTCGTTCCTTTGGATGCTGCCGTCGTCGAAAGTAACAGGTATGTACATCGCACTCCCCTTTGCTGCTATTTCCTGTCTAAGTGTTCAACTATATTGAGCCTATGTATCCGCTCAATAATCCGGGATAAATCGCTCAACGATGCACCAGGAACCAAACTAAATAAAGCCGGGCCGGTTTTTGCTGTTGCTGCGGGCTGTCACGCCTTTTCTGAGCAAAAACCCGGTTTCTGGCTACCCGTGCGTAAGTCCTAATAGCAATAAGGGCGGACAAAATGCCCACCCCATATACTAGATATCACTTTGATATCAGACTTAAATTTTCAATACCCCCAGGGGAATTCGAATCCCCGTCGCATCCGTGAAAGGGATGTGTCCTAGGCCTCTAGACGATGGGGGCGCGTCGTTGCGTTTGCTTGTGTTCCGCACCTTTATTACCTTAACTAATCTTTCCCAATCTGTCAACTACTTTGCGAAACTTTTTTTTCTAGTCGTCCCAAAGCTCGTCACAGTAGGCTTTGAGGATGGCGGCGCAATTGCCGATCGCCCCGAGATGAGCAATTTCAAAGCCGTGGGTGTTCTGGGTGGGGAAAGCCAAACAAGCGGCGCGGGCTACGTGGCCGAACTTCATGGCGATCGAAGCATCGCTCCCAAAACCGCTAATTACCGCCAACTGCACCTCTACATCGGCTGCTGCGGCTGCTGCGCGCAATTGGGCGTTCAATCCTTCATCGTAGACTCCGTAGCCGTCCTGAACCAGCAAAACCGGGTTTTCGCTGTCACGAATCGGGTATTCCGGCGCCAGAGGGCAAATTTCCAAAGCGATCAGCGCGTCCAACGGCTGGCGCTGCGTGAAATACAAAGCTCCGATCGCCCCAACCTCCTCCTTCGCCGACGCTACCAAATAAACATTAACCGCAGGCTCTTTCAAACATTCCGCCAGAGCCAGCAAAATCGCCACTGAAGCCTTGTTGTCCAGAGTGTAGCTCGCCATCCAGTCCTTCAACCGCAGCGGGCGCTTGCGGTGCTTTCCCACCACCATCCGCGTGCCCGGTCGAATTCCGGCCTCGGCTAATTCCTCGGCGGTACACTTAGTTTCGATCCAGGCATTTTCCCACTTTAAAGAAACATCTTCCTGCTGAGCTTTCTGAGGAGATTCGTGAGAAACATGGCGCGAACCGAAGCTGAGAATGCCACTAATTGTTTGCTTGTCTCCGAGCAAATCCACCACGCCTTCGCCGTAAACCCAAGGAAATGCGCCGCCCAATCTGCGGACTTCCACGCGGCCACTCTCGCCTATTGTTTTAACTAGGGCGCCAATTTCGTCTTTGTGGGCGGTAATGGCGATCGACTTTTCGGGATTGCGGCCCTTAATTAGGGCGATCGCATTGTCTGCGCGATCGAGCCAAGCATTCACTCCCAAGGCGGCGAATTTTTCCATCAACCGCTGGTTAATTTCCGACTCCGCACCGCTGGGTGAGTGCAGCATTACTAATTCTTCGATTGTTTGGAACAGGCGATCAAACTCTAACATTTTTGATTTTCGTTTTTAGGAGCGAATTTTGACATATATTAAAGCAGATTTACTCTCTATTTCCCCGGCGGTACACTTAGTTTTAATTCAGGCATTTTCCCACTTGAAAGAAACATCTTCCTGCTGAGCTTTTTGAGGAGCCTAGGAATGAAGCAATTGGACGCAGCAAAGGGGGATTGAGTAACAAGATTTATGGGAACCCGTGGGTGCGTTGGGCAATCCGTTGGGGTTTCACCTCACCCCGGACAAACTCGTGACGCGAGCAGGAGGCGACCAACCGTAGCCGTTATTGGTGGCGGATACACTGCTGGCTAACAAGGGCTATGATCCAGATCAGCGTGTGATTGACCCCCTCAATGCCGAGGGGAAGACCACCGTGATTTCACCTCGCCGCAATTGCAAGACCCTGGAAACTTACGATGCTGAATTGTACAAAGCCCGTCATTTGATTGAGAACTTTTTCCCCAAGCTCAAGCAGTATCAGGCAATCGCGACGCGCTATCACCCTAGGGCGGTGAACTTTCCGGCGTGCGATTCTTCTGGCTGCTGCGGTCATCTGGTTGAATCGATGACACCCCCTAAATTAACTTGACAGTGCCGTAAACTAATATGCCTGACCTCTTGAGCACCTTCTTTTCTAATAATTTCATTCCTCACGGGCATTGTTACCTCTGGAAACCGGGGTTAGTCTGGCTGCACTTAACGTCAGATGCCTTGACAACCCTCGCTTATTACTCGGTGGCGGTTGCCATTGTTTACTTTACAAATGAGCGTAAGGATCTGCCTGCCCACACGGTGATGCTGCTGGTGGGTTTCTTTTTTATCTTTGCCTTATGTGGCACGACGCACCTGATGGAAATAGTGACACTTTGGCACCCCATTTATTGGGTTTCAGGACTGATCAAAGCTGTCACTGGTGCTTGGTCTTTGTATACCTTCACCTTTTTACTGATTCCCTTAATTCCAGTGGCACTCGATACGCCGAGTCCAGCTCAACTTGCCCTTACAAACCAGGAACTAGAAGAGAGTCGCCGCCGTATCCAGGCGATTAATGTGGAGCTAGAGCAACGGGTGCAGGAACGCACTTCCCAACTCGAAGCGTCTAATCGCACCAAAGACGAATTATTGAGGCGTGAACAAATAATTCGGGCAGAGGCAGAGGCAGCTAACCGTGCCAAGGATGAGTTTCTCTCGATTCTTTCTCATGAACTCAGAACTCCTCTCAACGCGATCTTAGGGTGGTCAACTATGTTACGGCAAAAAAACCTGAGTGAGGATAAGGTGGCGCGCGCTTTGGAGACGATCGAGCGAAACGCAAAGTCTCAAGCCCAGCTCATCGAAGACATCCTCGATGTTTCTCGCATCATCACAGGTAAACTGCGCCTCCGAGTGCGTCCTGTCAACCTCGTGCCGGTGATTGAATCGGCGATTGAGTCTGTACAATTGGCGGCTGAGGCAAAGTCAATTCGCCTGCAAAGCGTACTCGATTCTGAAGCTGGTCCGCTCTTGGGTGATGCCGATAGGTTGCAGCAAGTTGTGTGGAATCTACTTTCTAACGCCGTCAAATTTACTCCTAAAGACGGGCGAGTCCAGATTCTTTTGCAGCGGGTTAATTCCCATGTTGAAATTACTGTCAGCGACACTGGAGCAGGCATCAGCTCCGACTTTCTACCGTTGGTCTTCGATCGCTTCAGCCAGCACGACAGCACGACAACTCGCAGTTATGGGGGGTTGGGTTTAGGGTTAGCCATTGTGCGTCAATTAGTTGAACTACATGGCGGGACTGTAACGGTAGTGAGTCCAGGGGTAGGACAGGGGACGACCTTTACAGTCAAACTGCCCGTAATGATTATCCATCTACCACCCAGCGATCGAGAGCAATTAAACTCGCTGGTCGAGGCGAATGGGAGGGTTGAGGCCTCGCCGACCCTTGAAGGCTTACAAATCTTAGTGGTAGAGGACGAGGCTGACGCGCTAGAGTTGCTGAGCACGATTCTCGAAAAGTATGGTGCTGATGTCATGGCTGTGGCTTCGGCCAAGGAGGCCTGGACCATTATCGAAACCGCAACCGATCGCAAGCTCGATGTTTTAGTGAGCGATATTGGGATGCCGGATGAGGATGGCTACTCCCTGATCCGCAAGTTGCGTCAACTTGAAGCGCAGCGGGGCGGTAGGCTACCCGCGATCGCGCTGACGGCTTATGCCCGGAATGACGATCGTCAGCAGGCACTATTAGCAGGTTTTCAGATGCATTTGACCAAACCCGTAGATGCTGCGGAGTTAGTGGCGGTGGTGACCAGCCTCACCGGACGTACAAGCAGGGGCTAAAACCCAGGTGTTCAAGAACAAATGTTGCGTTTGAGAATAATGGACTTCTTGTCAGCTTGGGGTGAAGGCTAGGGGTTAGGGCAAATCAAGCTGGTGAGTGTCGTCAGCAGGACAAACGTCTGTTAACTTGATTCAGGTAACAGGTCTACTTTATCCAGGATAGGTGGTTATCGAGTAGAGCCTGCATGAATGCTAGATTCTCTAGGATGCCAATTTCATCTTTGTGAGCGGTAATGGCGATCGACTTGTGGGGATTGCGATCGGGAATTAGCGCGATCGCACCTTTGACTTGAATACCCAGAATCTCTCCCCGCTTGAGGTTGAGGGCGCTAAAGACTGCATCCGCTTGCGATTGAGCGTCTTGAGTTGCTTTGCGGAGTGCTTGTTTTCCAGCTTGTTCGATCGCACTATCGGCAGCGACAAAACTCACGCCGTCGATGCGTGTGGCCCCGGCATTCACCGCATCGTCAAGCAAAGTGCCGGCAGATGCAGTATTAATCCGAAAACTGACGGTATTCGTGGCCGTATAGCCTGTCAAGCGCTGCTGGTTGTTGTCGAAGTTATAAATGGGATTGAGGGTGATGCCGGCAGTTTCGAGTTTTTCGACTTGGCGCGATCGCAGCAACTCTACCACAGCCGACGATCGCCTCGCCGCTTCCTGCTGCACCTGGGCCGCCGTTTTGCCCTGCACCTCAACCCCCAGGCGCACTTGTGTTTGAGTTGTAGGAATCGTTTCCACACCCCGGCCAGTAACACTCAGCGTTCTGATCCGCTGTTCTTGAGCCGCCGCCGGATCTAATCTCACAAAACTCACGAGAGTTAAGGTTAAACACAACGCTGTTACCAGACTGCGGAAATTAATGCGATCGCGCGATCGTTGAATTCATAAATTTGACTCTCCTCACATACAACAGATGCTATACTTTACCTTCCCACTGAAACTGCTAAATATCCGGGTTGTTACATTTTTAGCAACTAAAAAAATAGTCAGTAATTCTGAAGAAATTATGAGTTATTATGATGTCCGCAGGACGCTCCACTAAAAAATTGGTGTTCTGGGTAAAATAAGAGGTTTGGCAACGATAAATATAGAAACCCACCCTGTTTATGACACTCCGACGCAGATCCTCTTTAATTTTAAATAAACTTTAAAAATGATAAAATTGTTAAAAGATGCAATCCTTAAAACAAGTTGCCCGCCGACTCAAAAAAGAGACTTACGCTGTTTATTTAGCAAGTACAGACCAGAGAGTACCTTGGTACGCCAGAATTTTAGCAGGCCTTACGGTTGCCTATGCTTTTAGCCCGATCGACTTAATTCCTGACTTCATACCGATTCTCGGCTACTTGGACGATTTGATAATTGTACCTTTGGGAATTTGGCTGGTACTGAAGATGATTCCGCCACCGGTTTTAGCCGAGTGTCGGGAAAAAGCAGCCGCAGAAATAGAGCGAGGAAAACCGATAAATCGGGCTGCAGCTGTTGTGATTATTGCGATTTGGATTGGCTTGGGAATATTAGCAGCAATGGGGCTAACACGGATATTTAAACGTTAAAAAAAATCACCTATCTATTTATAGTCTAGGGTGCGCGCCGAGCACCTTCGCTTAAACAACTCGCTTGACCAAAAAATATTTAAAGTTCAAAAAATCACCGTTCTAGTTATAATATAGGGTGCGCTAGGCGCACCTTACCTTAAAAAAAACTCGCGGTATCGCATACCAAGTATTATTTACTCATTAAAAAATTAAACTAACTTTCTAGCTATGACTCAAACCACTGATTTCCTCAGCCACCTTAACCCATCTCAGCGCCAAGCAGTCGCCCATTATAACGGGCCGCTGTTAGTAGTAGCGGGCGCTGGTTCCGGCAAAACCCGAGCTCTAACTTACCGAGTTGCTAACTTAGTTCGCACGCATCGAGTCGATCCTGAAAATATTCTGGCGGTGACATTTACAAATAAAGCCGCCAGGGAGATGAAAGAAAGAATTGAGAAATTGCTGGCAACTCAGCAAGCTGAAGCGGAATATGGTAAACCTTTGGTAGACTTAGCCCCGGATGTACAAACCAAATTGCGATCGCAAATTTACCAGAGAATTACCAAGCACATTTGGATGGGAACTTTCCACTCTTTGTGCGGTCGCATTCTCCGCTACGATATTGAAAAATACCAAGACGAAAAAGGCCGCAAGTGGCAGAAAAATTTTTCGATTTTTGATGAATCAGATGCTCAAAGTATCGTCAAACAAATCGTCACCAAAACACTGAACCTCGACGACAAGAAATTTGACCCGCGAAAAGTCCGCTATGTCATCAGCAACGCTAAAAATAAAGGCTTGTCCCCTCAAGAATACCAAGCAGCAGAACCGGATTATCGAGGCCGTGTGATTGCCGATGTTTACAGTCGCTACCAAGACGCTTTAGCAGCCAACAATGCCCTAGATTTTGACGATTTAATCCTCGTGCCAGTTAAACTTTTGAGCCAAAACGAGCAAGTATTAAGTTACTGGCATAAAAAGTTTTGCCATATTTTAGTTGACGAATACCAAGATACTAACCGAACTCAATACGATTTGATTCGGATGTTGGTGACAAATAACGCCGACCCGAAAAGCTTCGATAAATGGCAAAACCGCTCGATTTTTGTCGTGGGCGATGTCGATCAATCAATTTACAGCTTTCGGATGGCAGATTATACAATATTGCTGGAATTTCAAGAGGATTTTGGAGATGGTTTGTCCGACGATAAAACTCAGACAATGGTAAAATTAGAGGAAAATTATCGATCGCGCGAAAACATCCTGCAAGTGGCGAATCACTTGATCGAACACAATACCGAACGGATCGAGAAAATTCTGCGCCCGACTCGCGAACCGGGAGCTCCGATTGTTGTTTGGCGCGCCGACAACGAATTAGATGAAGCGGAATTTGTAGCGGGTCAAATTCATTCCTTAAAGCGCCAAAACTCCGAATACGAAAACGGCAGTAACTTTGCGATTCTCTACCGCACAAACGCTCAATCTCGCTCCTTTGAAGAAGCGTTAATGCGTTTAGACATTCCTTACAATATTGTCGGCGGCCTGAAGTTTTACGATCGCAAAGAAATCAAAGATATCCTAGCATACCTGCGGGCGCTTGCCAATCCCGACGATAGCGTCAGCCTCAAACGCATCATCAATACTCCCCGTCGCGGCATTGGGGATACCACATTTTCCAAAATCGAAGACGCTGCAACTCAATTGGGCATTCCCCTGTGGGAAATCCTCAGCGACGAGTCTTCTGTCAATACTCTAGCAGGGCGATCGGCAAAAGCTATTATTAAGTTTGCCGAAATGATTGGCCGTTGGCAATCGCAAGTTGAAACTCTGCCAGCTTCGCAAATTGTCCAAGGAATTATCCAAGATTCAGGCTACATTGAAGATTTGAAAAATCAAGGAACCGAGGAAGCAGAAAATCGCATCGAAAACGTCAGAGAATTGTACAATGCTGTGCTGCAATTTGAAGAACAAAACGAAGAACCGACGCTGACATCATTTTTAGCAAAAGCATCTTTAGCATCCGATTTAGATGACTTGCAGGAAGAAGATTCCCGCGTGTCGATGATGACGCTGCACTCTGCCAAAGGGTTAGAATTTCCCGTAGTATTTTTAGTCGGAATGGAACAGGGTTTATTTCCCAATTTCCGCAGCTTGGACGACCCGAAAGCGATCGAAGAAGAACGCCGTTTGTGCTACGTCGGCATCACTCGCGCCCAGGAATTGCTATTTCTCACCCACACTCGCGAACGCCGCCTCTGGGGAGGCTTCCGGGAACACTGCACCCCTTCCCTATTCTTAGGAGAATTGCCGCCCCATTTGCTGGCTGGAACTGCCAAAAAAACTAAAGCGGGAAAAACGGCTGCCTCGAAAGGAAAAACTAATAATTCAGCCGCTAATTCCGGGAGTTCTCAAGCGGGAACCAATGGACAATCGGCGGATTGGAAAACGGGCGATCGGGTTTTTCATCATGCTTTTGGAGTTGGAGAAATTACCCACGTCTTGGGAGAAGGCGATAAAACTAATCTGGCAATTAAGTTTTCAGGTTTGGGAAGAAAAATTATCGATCCGAGAACAGCTAAGTTGCAGCGAGTGTAATAGAAAATCCGGCGGTTTCAACCGCGTCTATACAGGGAGAACCCTAGAAGCTAGGGTTGAAGAAGGGGCGGTAAAAATGCGGTAAAAATTACGTTTTTATCTTTAGTCCATGTCGGGAACCTCGTTTGTGTAGACGCGGTTTCAACCTTCGTTTTATCTAAGTAAAAAGTAGAAATAAAAACCTAAAGTCTTATGCCTTACAGTCAATTTACGACCACCGGCAAGGTTAAAGAAGCCTTCAATCTTACAGTAGTGGAAGGAATCAGATTTCTGCCAGAAATCGAGCCGATCGCACCCGCAACAGTCTTGCAGACCATACTGGAGACAAATTTGCCTTGGGCGATCGCCACTAGCACCGAAAAAGCCCGTTCTGAAGCTATTATTAACCCTGTATTGCTGGAAGTTCGCAGGATTCTGAACCAACAAATCAGCGTGTTTTCGGGTGAGGAATTTAATGTTGATGTAGCTGTTGGACTTACAGGAGTTTGCGATTTTATCATCAGCCGTTCCCCGGAACAATTAGACGTTGAGGCCCCGGTAATTGTCATGGTGGAAGCTAAAAAAGGAGATTTGAAAGTAGGTTTGGGTCAATGTATTGCTGAAATGGTGGCGGCCCAGAGATTTAATGAAGCCAAAGGGATCTCGATTTCCGTCATCTACGGCAGCGTTTCCAGCGGCACAGCTTGGCGGTTTCTCAAGCTGGAAGGGCAAATAGTAACGATCGATCTTACCGATTATCCGCTACCTCCAGTAGAGAAAATATTGGGATTTTTAGTGTGGATGGTGCGCGAAAATTAGCATTATATCCCCATCGCACCCCGCATCGCCAACAGCGCCACCCCGTAAGCAGCCGCAGTATGAATCGGCGTTTCAACAGGAACTTTTAAATAACGCTTTCTAATCGCACTCCAAACCAAATTTTTCGCCCCGCCGCCAGCAGTATAAACTTTTGTCAAAGGAGTTGCACCCAATTCTTGCAATAATTGATATCCCCACGCTTCAATCCGCGCTATGCTTTCTAGCAAACCGTGCAGAAATTCCACTGGATCAGTGGGACGCGGTTCGAGTCTGGGGGACAAGTTCGGGTCATTAATCGGAAAGCGATCGCCCTTTTTCAACAATGGGTAATAATCCAGCAAACTCTCTTGTACTGGATCAATTTGTGTGGTATAATTCTGCAACTCAACATCAGTGAAAAAATGCCGCAGCACCGCACCTCCGGTATTAGAAGCACCTCCAACTAACCACAAATCGCCTAATTTATGACTGTAAATCCCGTATCTAGAATCATCTACGCGGGTATGACTTAAAAGTTTGACTGCTAGTGTAGAACCGAGAGAAGTTACTGCTTCCCCGGGTAAATTAACACCGCTTGCTAAAAAGGCGGCAATGCTATCGGTTGTGCCAGCACAAACCATACAATCGCGGGGAAAACCGAAGCGATCGCCCACTTGAGCTCTCACTTCCCTCACAGGCGTGCCCGGTGCGACAACTCGTGGCAATTCAGGAGTTGCAGCGCCCGCAATTCCCTGTGTCAGCCAATTCGGATAGCACAAAGTATCAACATCGAAACCGAGTTTCAGAGCATTGTGATACTCGCTAATTCCTAATTTCCCGTGCAGCAGAAATGCCAGCCAGTCAGCTTGATGCAGGAAAACCGTAGGGGCGGTGCCCCCGTGCCCGCCCTCCTGCCACCACAGGAGTTTTGCCAGACTGGATGTAGCGCTTAATACTGTGTGGTTGGCAGGGGCGATCGCCCGCAACTTCTCTGTCACCGCTGCACCGCGCCCATCATTGTATAAAATCGGTTCGCATACTGGTATACCGTCGGTATTGCACAGTATGACAGTGGATGATGTGCCGTCAAGGGCGATCGCCCTTACCTGATTGCGGATTGCTGGGGGAATTTGCTCGATTACAGCCCACAGCGCATTTTGCCACACCGAAGGCAATTCAGGCTGTTGTTGCCCGTTGTTGGCAAAAGTATATTCTGTCTCACAATGTATCATACCCTGGGAGTCTATGACAGTCGATCGCGCGCCTGTCGTGCCGAAATCTATTCCCAAATAAAGATTCATTTGTTACTGCTTGTTTCTGCGAGCAGCTAAGGCTAATTCAAAGCCTGCCTTGAGTTGGTCAGCTTGGTCAGAGGCATGGGATGCTTCTCCTCCTTGCCTTGCTTTGAGTTGTAACGGTGCGGTGATCGCAATCCGTTCCTCTTCATAGTCCGTAAGAGCTTGAGCAACAGAAGGAGTATCCTGCAAGTTCAGACCCTTGAGTTTTTTTGTTAAAGCAACAGCATCCTCAAATGCCATAGTAGTGCCTAATCCTAATGACGGTCGCATCGGGTGAGCCGCATCCCCTAATAAGGTGATTCTCTCTCTATCCCCCCATTGGGATACTGGTTCCCGATCGAACACGCCAGTTTCCACAATGGTGGTAGGGTCAGTTGCTCGAATAACCCTTTCAACAAAGGGAGTCCATTGGTCAAAAACTTGGAGAACCATAGCTAAAACATCGCTACTCTTCTCTGAAGTCGGATGGAGTGCAGTCCCTGTCCAAGCCAGTGCCTCGCCTCCTGCATCCATAATCCAAAAATTTTTCTGGTCTCCTACCACCAGTTGAAAACCAGCCCCTTCTGCAAAGGGTTCAGCGAGGGGGGCTAGGATTTGACGGGGCAAGATTCCTCGCCAAGTCATGGTTCCAGTGTACAGAGGCGCACCATCTCCCACGGTAAGAGCGCGAACCGCGGAGTGATAACCATCGGCACCAATTAACAGTTGTGCGCCAACATCGGTCTGATTCTCAAAGTGCAAGCGTAAGGGAGGCTTGGACGGATCAGCGACCTTAGTTAAGTTGAGAAACTTATGGTTAAGGTGAAGGGATACGGTAGGTGGCAGTGTGTTGTGCAATGAGGTTTGTAGGTTATACCACGCTAGCCAAGTGAAGGGAGTACCCGCCAACGGCGATTCATCAGAAAACAGAACCTCGCCATTGGGTCTCATCAGCAGTTGTCGCTGTGGGTTAGCAGAAGCGGCACGAACTTCGGTAGCGAGATCGGCATTGATGAGAGACAATGCCTTATACCCAGCTTCTGCTAACCCTAGAGCAGCGCCGATGGGACGTAAAGCTCTAGCTCGTTCAAACACAGCTACCGAAAAACCTAAATTGGCTAGCCCATGGGCTGCACATAGTGCGCCTGGTCCTGCACCAATAATGGCGATATCGAAAGTTGGGGTTTCAGTCATGAATTGTGTTGAGAGATTTCGGACTTGTGTGTACGGAGTAGCCTTAAAAAGGGGGGGGACAGGAGTCCGATCGCGCGTCCCTCTTCTTAAGGATGCGAAGGGGATTGAGACTCGGCGATCGACCAGAGATACAATTGTTTTCAGGCGATTCTTGACACCTATGGGCTGACCCCCGTGTTCCTAGTTTCCGCCCTTAAACTTTTGTCCCGCACTCAGGACAAAAGTTATTGCTCGAAACATTCTTCGCGCAGCAACTGGGACAATAAATCAGCTCCGCAGAGTGCAACTTGCTACGATCGGGCAAACCAACCAAGGGCTGAAATCGCTATAGATTACAGCTTACAGCTCTCGATGCGAGAGAAGAACCATAACGCCACTTCACACCCAAACGCCGGAACCCACCCCACCACCCACACAGTTGCCTAGGGAGGTGGCCCACAGGTGCTTGCAGATTAAAGGTTAAATCATTGTAGCTCAACCAATCTTCCCTCCCCTTTCTCCTCTTTCGCCAACCGACGCGATCGCCGAGCTTCTTTTCAGTATCCCAATCAACTTTGCCGCCCACTTCCAACCAAATGTTTTTCTGGACGCTAAAACCAAAGCGACCCTGACTATATTTTACCCACAACTGGTCGATGGTGCGTAAATCATCGCAAGGAAAATTATCAATTGAGTCCGTATCAAAATAATCTTCCTTCTCCCGTCTCGCAGCTTTCAGCATTACCTTTATTGTTTCCTGATCCGCCTCTTTCCACTTTCCTGCTGCCAATAAATCCCGGAGACGAGTATAGTCAACACCCTGCGCTGATTTAAGCGAGTCTGGTGGCGGTGCCGGTGGAGGTGTTTGAGCTGATAATTGAGGTGATCGAGTACCAAGAGCCTGCAACACTTCAGTAGCAGATTTATAACGTTTCTTAATAGCAGATTGTATCATTTTATCTAAAATCTGACCCAGTTCAGAACTGACAGATGTTTTTAAGTGTTCTCGCCACACCCACTCAAACTCGCTATCATCGAATAAATCAATCGGTTCAACCTCAGTTAACAGACACAGACAAGTGACACCCAGACTATAAATATCACTCGCATGAATAGCTTTGCCGTTGGCTTGTTCTGGTGCCGTATATCCAGCCGTCCCGATCCTCGTTCCCGTTACCGCTAGAGCCGTTTGTGTCGCATATTTCGCGGCTCCAAAATCAACTAAAACCAGTTGCCCATCTTGCCTAAGAATAATATTTTCTGGCTTGATATCTCGGTGAATAACTTGGCGAGAGTGAATGAACTCGAATACTGGCAATAAATTATTAAGCAAGTCGCGAATCTGCGTTTCGCTAAAATATCCCTTAGATTCTAGTGCTTCGGCTAAATTTTCACCGTCGATGAATTCTTGGACTAAATACTGCCGTCCATCTTGACTAAAATATGCTAATAAGTCGGGAATTTGAGAATGTTTACCCAACTGTTCTAGGCGGACTGCTTCAAGCTCAAATAACTCAGCAGCTTTCTGGATACTAGAAGCGCCTTGAAGTTGGGGGTAGAATTGTTTAATAACGCAGGGAGGTTTTGAGGGTTTATACTCGTCAATAGCTAGAAAAGTGCGCCCAAATCCCCCTTGTCCAATAATTTTTTGGGCTCCGTAGCGATCGCCCAGTAGCAGTTTATTCCCACATTTTTGACAGAATTTTGTATAGCCAGACGGGTTTTGGAATAGGCAATCAGGGTTGAGACACTGGCTCATAAAAGATGCTTAGAGATTACAGATTAAAGCTCTGGATGCGATGCCAGCGGACATGGTTTTAAATGTGAAACAGCAGAGCCGGGTAAAGAGACGGCGGTAGTGCTTTTATGTAAAGGATGGAGGATAATAACTCTAGGTCCGGTATTTTGAGGAGTCTCATCATGAAACCCTATTTGATTTGTCCCACTTGTGGTTCTGACGATGTGATGAAAAATGGCATGACTCGTCGGGGCAAACAAAATCACAAATGTCGCGACTGTGGCCGCCAGTTTGTCGAAAATCCGAACTTGGCAAGCCAAGGACACGGACACCTTGGTAAAAATTGAATTGCTTCTTCTGGAGCGGATTTCCCTCGCTGGTATTGCCCGAGTCATGGATGTTTCTGAGAGCTGGCTCCAAAATTATGTGAACAACCTGTACGCTGCCGTAGAACAAAAGGCCACAGTCATCCCGAAACAAGTCGGAAAACATACCGTCCAAATGGATGAACTTTGGTATGAAAGTAGACGACAAAGGGAATAAACAATGGGTCTGGTTAGCGATTGACGCCAAGACTCGGGAAGTGATTGGATGTCATATTGGAGACCGTTCCTTGAAGTCGGCTCAAGCATTATGGGATTCCCTACCGAGTGTCTATCGCCAATGTGCCAAGATTTATACTGACCATTGGGAAGCCTATGCTGCGGTTTTACGCCCGTAAACGGCATAAGTCTGTCGGCAAAGAAAGTGGATTAACCAGCTACATTGAACGATTAAATAATACGCTCAGGCAGCGAGTTTCGCGATTGGTCAGGAAAACTTTATCGTTTTCTAAGAAGTTGGAGAATCACAAGAGTGCTATTTGGAACTTCATTCATGACTATAATCACCAAATCAGATTAGCAATGCTGAAGGCTCGACTGCCTGAATTTTATCCATCCTTTACATAAAAGCACTACCGAGACGGCATTGCCGATATGTGTCAACTTAAGTCTGAAACCTTTGTATCTCTCGCTTTTATCCGAGGCCAGATCCCCCTAAATCCCCCTTAAGAAGGGGGACTTTGATCGGACTCTTGTCCCCCCCTTCTTAAGGGGGGCTAGGGGGGCTCTGGCCTCGCCGATAAACAGCAGTTTATGACTAGGTTTGACCTTAAGTTGAGACTAATAGGCACAGCCTAAGTCCCCACTCAAAACTCGTTAAACTTTTGTCCCGCACTCAGGACAAAACTTATTGGTCGAAACATTCTTAGCGCCGCAACTCGGACAATAAATCAACTCTGCAGATTGCAACTTGCTACGTTCAGGCAAGCCAACCATTTGAGCGTTGCTCTTACCCGGAACTACCATCGGATAGCAGTTTTCGTCCCTCGTTACCTTAACGTTCATCACCACCGGGCCCTCGTGAGCTAGCATTTGCCCGATCGCATCTTTGAGTTCCTCCGGCCGCGAAACCAGCATCCCTCTCACCCCATAAGCTTCAGCCAGCATCACAAAATCCGGCATCCCCACAGTCATGTTCGACGACGAATAACGCTCGCCGTAGAACGCCTGCTGCCACTGCCGCACCATTCCCTGCCAGCCGTTATTTACAATCACAATCTTGACATTAATGCCGTATTGTGCTAAGGTTCCCAGCTCTTGAATATTCATTTGCACGCTAGCATCGCCAGCAATACAAATCACTTGCTCATCGGGTAGCGCCATTTTCGCGCCCATAGCAGCCGGCACCCCGTAACCCATCGTGCCCAAACCAGCGCTAGAAATCCAGCGGCGCGGCCCGTTGTTCAAGAATTGAGCCGACCACATTTGATGTTGACCGACATCTGTTGTGTAGTAAGCATCCGGCGCTTGAGTAGCCAACTCGGAAATCACCTCTTGCGGAGACAAAATGTCTGGGTAATGAGGCACAACTAACGGATAGTCCTGTTTCCACTGATCGATCCTGTGCAGCCATTCCGCAGTCTGTCCGGCCTTCCCCGAAACTCCAGTTTCCCGACATCGGCGCAGCAAATCGACCAAAACTTGGCGGACATCTCCGACAATCGGCACATCAGGGCCGCGATTTTTGCCTACTTCCGCCGGATCGATATCGATGTGAATCACCTTTGCGCGCGCGGCAAACTCGTCTAATTTCCCGGTCACGCGATCGTCAAACCTCGCCCCCACAGCAATCAGCAAATCGCACTCGGTAACGGCAAAATTAGCGTAAGCAGTGCCGTGCATCCCCAGCATTTTCACCGACAAAGGATGGTTTTCGTCAAAGGAACCTTTGCCCATCAGCGTTGTCGTGACCGGCAATTGGAAAAGTTCGGCGAGTTCCTTAATTTCCTCGTGGGCCCCCGCTGCGATCGCCCCGCCCCCGACATAAAGCAAAGGACGCTTTGCTTCCTGCAGCAAATAGATTGCTTGATTAATTTGCCGAGGATTTCCCTTCACCGTCGGCCGGTAGCCCGGAATTCTCACCGATCCGGGTTCCACGGGCAGATAGTCAAATTCTTCTAAACCCACATCCTTGGGTACGTCAACCAAGACTGGCCCCGGCCGCCCTGTACTCGCGATGTGGAAAGCTTCTGCCACAATTCGCGCCATATCTCTCGGGTCGCGCACTACATAAGAATGCTTGACAATTGGCAGGGTAATCCCGTAAATATCAGTTTCCTGAAACGCATCAGTGCCGATCGCCGGACGAGGAACCTGACCCGTAATAATTACCATCGGGATCGAATCCATGTGGGCTGTCGCAATCCCCGTTACCAAATTAGTTGCGCCGGGGCCCGAAGTAGCAAAACAAACCCCTACTTTGCCGGTAGCGCGGGCGTATCCGTCAGCCGCATGAGCAGCACCTTGCTCGTGGCGCACCAGAATATGTTTGATAGCGCCAGTTTCTTCTGCGCGGTAGAGTTCGTCGTAAAGCGGCAGAATTGCACCGCCGGGATAACCAAAAATATGCTTGACGCCGTGGCGGATCAAGCTGTCAATCAGAGCAAATCCACCAGTTGCACGCCTGATGGTCACTTTAGTTTTTAGTTGCACAGAATTTCCTTCCTTAAACTAATTATGATTTTTAATGAAAGCTTTTATACTACTTTAATCTCAATTAATGAAACTAGGAAAATTTAAGTGGTGAGATTTTACAAAAGATTGCGCGATCGCAAAGAGTTCGCCCGATCGAGAAATTGTGGAACTGCAGAGGAAGAAAAGAAACAGAGGAAATAGTGGGCTCTATGCGTGTTTACCGCAATATGACGCTTTTAGGGCATTCGTGATTCGGCATTCGACAAGAAAAACAATCGTTTCAGCAATTAAGAACGTCATAATCATCAGGGCGGTTGCTATGTTATGGATCGATCGCGAAAAGAAAGCCCTCTTCCCTCTCCCGATTGGTGTCAACACTAGCCTAAAACCCTTGATAAATTTTGTTTAGACGCGAGTCTCGATCCTGCTCCCATTCCCGTTAAGAAGGGAAACTAAAGAGAATGCTCTGGTTGCCCCCAACTATCAGGGGATATCGACAATCATCGTCAAACAGTAGATCGGTACTACATTTGACCTTAAGTTGACACCCATCCCCTCTGCCTTCTGCCTTCTGCCTTCTTTGCAAAGTTCAGAGAACATCCTGCAAGACTTTGCGAGTATGTTTCCAAGCTGCCATTCCCATCACGGAGACCAAAAAGCCCAAACTCAGCAACACGATCCGCAAGCCCAAGTCATCGTCGCCGACAGCATTACTGACAGCATCCGTCAGCGGGCCGGTCAGTGCTAAAGGCAGGCTCAGAGCAATATTAATCGCATTGTTTTCCAATCCAAAGACTTTGCCCCGCATAGATTCTGGAGTTTTTTCTTGAATCAGAGCCTGCATCGGCCCGTTAATTAAGGAAGCACCAAAACCGAACAGAGCACTCAATCCGAATCCCACCCATAACTGTCGAGTAAAGGCAAACATTGCTAATACAAAACCCATCATCAAGAAACCGATTAAAGGCAGAGGTTTGTGGTGCATTCGATGACCCCAGTGTCCCAAAAAGGCTGCACCGAAGACCATTCCAATTCCCGCAGCAGCGAGCAAAAAGCCAAATTGAGTTTCTTTGAGACCTATTTTGCCTGAAAGCGCGATCGCCAGCACCTGAAGCGCCGCAAACACGGAATACAAAATTGTCAACTGCACCATCGCGTTGCTGACAAGGTGATTGTGTTTCAAATAGCGCAAACCTTCTTTGAGATCTTGCCAAGGATGGACGTTTTTGCCACTGCTGCCGACATGACTTTCTTTGATCCGCATGGCATAGATCAAACCGGCAGATATCAGGTACAACCCGCCCAGCATAAACTCTTGAGAATCGGCTCCGAAGCTGTGTTTTACCCAACTAAACAGCGGTTCGCCGATCGTCATCCCGACAATAATCCCGCCCATTGTGGACGAGGCGAACAGCGCATTTGCCGACATCAGTCCCTCTCGCCCCACGGCCAGGGGGATTGCAGCCTGCTCTGCCGGAGCAAAAAATTGCGTTACGGTAGAGATCAAAAACGTCATTGTCAACAAAACCACGAAAGCTTTGGGCAAAAACGGCAAAGCTACAATCAACCCAGCTCGAATCACGTTGCAGGCGACCAGCATTTGCTTTTTGGAAAAGCGGTCTACCACGATACCGGCTACGGAACCAAAGACGATCGCCGGCACTGTGTAGGCAATCATCACCGCTGACAGCATAGAATTTTCCGAATGTTGCCAAGAAACCGGCCAGGGTCGGTAGTCGCCGGTTTTCAGCAGAATAATCAGCAATACGTAAAAGATTTTATCCGCCACTTGGGCCAATAACTGGCCCGTCCACAAGGCGAGGAAGGGGCGATTTCTCAGTAGGGCATCAAGCCCGCTGCGGTCAGGGGGAGGGCTGGCTGGGTGCATAGGAATAGTTTAACTGACCGCCTCTGGCAATTATAGTTTTCAGCAATACGTGCAAATCTCACATAGGAAAGCGGAAACTCGGAAAACTCCTGTCTCCTGGGGTCTTTTTCTGTTTTAGCAGATCGGCGGGGGACGGCTGCTGCAGTCTTCTTAACTCTACCGCGATCAGCCGGAACCGAGAGCCCGCGCCCCCGAAAAATCCAAGAAGATTGTTAAAGGTTGGCCTGCATTTCATCGCGAGTACAAGATAGGGTAATATACTTGACAAAATACTTGCTGTTGGCAGTGATATTAAAAGATGTCACGCCGATTAAGTAATATAACGAAGGTACTAACTGTTAGGAGTGAAAAACTTGAAAAAGGTTGAAGCTATTATTCGCCCCTTTAAACTAGACGAAGTGAAAATCGCACTCGTCAATGCTGGTATTGTGGGGATGACTGTTTCTGAAGTTAGAGGTTTTGGCCGTCAGAAGGGCATGACAGAACGCTATCGCGGTTCTGAGTACACCGTTGAGTTCTTGCAAAAGCTCAAGGTGGAGATTGTTGTGGAAAACGATCAGGTTGACATGGTGGTTGATAAAATTATCGCGGCTTCCCGCACGGGCGAGATTGGCGACGGCAAGATTTTCATCTCTCCTGTAGAACAAATTATTAGGATTCGGACTGGGGAAAAGAACTTGGAGGCAATCTAAGATACTGGGGCATTGGGCATTGGGCATTGGGCATTGGGCATTGGGCATTGGGCATTGGGCATGGATAATTGGTACTAATCACCAATAACCAATAATTAATGACTAATGACTAATGACTAATGACTAATGACTAATGACTAATGACCCCATTTGTGGTATTAGAGCGTGGAAGGCTCGGCCTCGGTGAGAGTGCGATCGCTTGATATCCGGTGTCATTTCTGCAAACGTCTGTTGCTGTGCGGGTACGTAGAAAATGGGGTCATATCCGAAACCTCCCGTACCGCGAGGAGTGTGGAGGATTTCGCCGCGGCAAATTCCTTCTACTTGCAAGGCAATTGTACCGTCGGGACGGGCGATCGCGATCGCGCAAACAAATTGTGCTTCCCGGTTTTGTTCGCTACCCAATTCTTTGAGAAGTCGAGATATCCTGTCAGCATCGGTTTTGCCGTAGCGTGCGGAGTAAATCCCAGGTTGGCCGTTGAGTGCGTCTACCATTAAACCAGAATCATCGGCGATCGACCATTTGCCGGTTGCTTTGGCGACTTCAGACGCCTTCAAGCAAGCATTAGCAATAAAAGTTTCGCCTGTTTCCTCGATTTCCAACTCTTCGGGTTTGAGTTCCAATTCCCATCCCAAATCCTGCAGATAAACTTGCATTTCCTTGAGTTTACCCGGATTGCCCGTAGCTACAACTAGCAATTTGCGATCGGTCATTATTTCTCTTAAAACTTATGGCTCCATATTAACAAAATATTGGGGAAATGGTTGCAACAAAATTCCCAAAATCTTATCAACATCTTGAATATAGTATTCAATCGGATCGATATAAACAGTAGTTTCATCCAAAATCAAGAATTTCCAGTTAGTACCCGTCGTCACCGCGCCGTAAATGCGATCGACCTCACTATCTTGGTTTTGATTGAAACATTGGGCCGCTACCATTGCGGCTACGCATTGACCCAAACCGCCAATGATATCTTCCTTTTTTGCCTCAAAAATTGTTATAACCGGAGTACTGATAAACAATTGTTCTGAAGAACCGCTAATAATATAATCACAAAATCCTTGCAAACCTCTTTCTGGATCGACAGTAAAATCCTTACCGAAAAAAAGAGAAACTCGTTTGTTTAACAATCGCCTAACTTCGGCTAAAATCGGGGCAATCAAAAATTCTGAGCGAGCTTTTTCTGTGGAAATAAAAGTTGCTAGCGGTACATAATCAATCAGGATTGTTGTTAAAATTTCTGATGGTGAAACTGGTTTTGTGTCGGCAAATAAATTGCGAGTTTCATCTAAGGTTAATCCAAAATCTTTTTTTACTCTCGCAAGGCTGAAATCGCTGTAAGCCATTTGCTTTTATCCTAAAATTTATCTGATATAGCAATAGTATTTCATTGGTGAGTAAGATTTTTTTTACCGCAGAGGGCGCAGAGGACGCAGAGAAAGAGAGATTGGAGATCGAGTCATCCGCGTTTGTCTGCGTTTATCTGCGGTTGAAAACTCCGATTAATTATGCGCCCAAGCTTTCGCCCAGTTTAAGTTTTGCATAACTTCTTTCAAGGTCGCTGCTTCTGAATATAGACGCAACACCGGTTCGGTTCCGCTAAACCGAATTAACAGCCAGCTTCCGTCAGCTAAGCGGAATTTATATCCGTCAACTTTGTTGCAATCTACAACTGCTTTGCCGGCGATTTCTGTTAAGGGTTGATTTTGCAGCAGCGACAGCAAACGCGACCTTTCTTCCATGTTTGCTAAGTGCAAGTCGATTCTGTCATAAGCTGAAGTAAAGCTTGTTTCTTGTTGCAGTCGGGTGTAAATTTCGCTTAAGTCTTCGCCGGATTTGACAACTGCTTCTAACAAGTACAGCGCTGCCAGTAAAGCATCTCGTTCGGGAATGTGTGTACCGTAGCCAATTCCTCCCGATTCTTCGCCACCGACTAAGACTTGGGTGGTTAACATTCGATCGGCTATATACTTGTAACCGATCGGCGTTTCAAATAATGGCAAGTTGTACAGCTTGGCAATTTTGGGAATTATGTCTGAACCGCTGACTGTTTTGATGACTTCCCCGGTCAAGCCGCGCCGTTTTGCTAAATGTTCGATTAAGATGGGAACTAGGATTTGTGAACTGAGAAAGTTGCCGCTAGAGTCAACGGCTGCAATTCGATCGCTATCTCCGTCAAATACAAATCCGATTGACAAACCAGAACTTTTTCGCTGGTGAGTACGCATCACCCGAAATAACTGCGACAGGTAGCGCGGCAAAGGTTCCGGTGCACCGCCTCCAAACAGCGGATCTCGATCGCTATTGACTTCATGTACCGGAACTTCTAAAATTTGAGCTAATCCTCCGGCGGCGGCACCGTGCATTACATCTACAAATACTGTAATTTTGCCGCTGGCGATTGCTTCTTTAATCGCCTCAATATCTACCATTTCCCGCAAGGTTTTGCAGTAAGCCGGCCAAGGATTGAAATTCTCCAATTTGCCCGGAGTTGCTGAAAGTGCCGCCGGATTTTCGAGTTTTGCTTCTATCTGTTGAGTAACTTCGGGCGAAACTGAACCGCCAAATCCGCCCTTGACTTTTAACCCTAAATATGCACCGGGGTTGTGGCTGGCTGTCAGGACGATCGCACCCAAAGCATTTAATTGTTTGGCAGCTAAACTGAAAGCTGGAGTGGGGGCGTAGGATTCGCTCAGCAGCACGTCAAATCCTGCATTTTGGACGGCAACAGCCGCTGTTTTGGCAAATTCTTCAGCCAGAAATCGGCGGTCGTAACCGACAATTACGGTACCGCTGCTGCCATCGCTACTGCCGGTTTGTGCGAGAACTTGTGCCGCTAGGGGAGCGACTAACGCTACGCGATCGAATGTAAAATCGTCAGCAATGATACCGCGCCAGCCATCTGTACCGAATTTAATAGGATTCATTTAGTCACAAGTCATGAGTCACCCGTCTATTTTATGGGTTTATCAGTCGATCGTCATCTGATTTTAGATTTTAGATTTTAGATTAGGGAATTGCTTCCACAGCCTTTCCTCTGGCTATTGACAGTTGACTGTTAGCTGCTGACTGTTGGCTGTCATTAGCGTTGCTGGATAGATTATGTTTGGTTTCGTCCCTCAACCCAACTTACTAATTACTGTTAACTGCTAACTGCCAAATGCCAAATGCCAACTACCAACTGTCAACTGTCAACCGACTAAAAGAATGCCGGTTGGTGGCGGATCAAATTCAGGAATTCTTCGCGAGTTTTCTGTTCCTCTTGGAACACGCCCAACATTGCACTCGTAACCGTCCAAGCACCGGGTTTTTGTACACCCCGCATCGTCATGCACATATGGCTGGCTTCCATTACTACGGCCACTCCCTTCGGTTCCAATATTGTCTGAACTGCTTCGGCAATTTGGCGCGTCAAACGCTCTTGCACCTGCAATCGGCGGCTGTACATCTCGGAAATTCGGGCTAATTTGCTCAATCCCACTACTTTTTGGTTGGGAATGTAAGCAATATGAACTCGGCCCATAAACGGCAGCATATGGTGTTCGCACATACTGAATACGCTGATGTCTCGCACCAGTACCATTTCGTTGTGACCTTCGTCAAAGATAGCGCCGTTGAGGAGTTCTTCGAGAGATTGACTGTAACCGCTGGTGAGAAACCGCATTGCTTCTGCTACCCGCTTCGGGGTTTTGAGCAATCCTTCGCGTTCGGGGTCTTCTCCTACTCCCAGCAGCATTGTCCGAACGGCCTCCATCATTTCTTCCATGCCTACTTCTGACGGTTTGGGCACGCTGGATTCTTGACCGTTCGAGGAATTGCGATCTGGTCGAGTTGGGATGCGCGGGGTGTTGTTGTCTGCGGTTTGTAACAGTTTCATGCTGTCAGTCGAAATTGAGTTCGAGCCATTGGAATCGGGGGAAGATGCAATTGTCATAACAATTTGGTGTGAGGGTGAATCGATTTGCGATTTTGGATTGGGGGATATAGCTATAGATTCAAAGATTGTTGAATTCGAGAAAAATCCAGCAGTCTAAAATCTCAAGTTCACAAAACTCCTGCGTTGGACATGAGCGTGATTTCTTCAATTACTGCACTTGCTGGCAACTGAACTGCGTGCAGAATTGATTGGGCCACGATTTCTGGGGTTAACATGGCACTGCGATCGAAGTCGGCTTCCACGGTGTCTGTGTCCCACAGGGGAGTATTGACAGAACCCGGACAGATTGCTGTTACGCGAATTCCGTGAGCCCGTTCTTCGGCGGCTAAGGTTTTAGACAAAGCCATGAGACCGAATTTGCTGACGCAGTAGGCTCCCCAGTTGGGGAAGGCTTGGGTGCCGGCGATCGAGGAAACGTTGATGATGATTCCCGATCTGCGATCGCGCATGGAGGGCAAAACTCCTAAAATGCACTGCCAAACGCTAGTCAGATTGAGGTCTAGAACGCTCTGCCACTCGGCTAGGGGCGTTTCCGTCAAAGAGCCGGTGTAGCCCATGCCAGCGCTGTTGACCAGGATATCTACGGAGCCCAATTGAGATGCGATCGCGCTGATGCTGCTTTGCACTTGCTCAATTTTTGCCAAGTCTAAGGGATAAGCTTCTGCTTTCACTCCGACTTCTCGGGCTGCTGCGGCAACGGCTTCTAAGTTTTCCGACTCTCGGCTAACTAATGCCAGATTTATGCCCTCGGCGGCGAACGCTAGAGCCGTCGCTTTGCCAATACCGCTGCTGGCTCCGGTAATCAGAGCCTGCTTTGTTGTTGGATGGTTCATTCAGTGTCCTAATACTTTCGCTCGGCAACTCCCTACAGCGTTGCAGCCTTCTTCGGCAAATTAAACAACTGTCTGCTGCGGGTGATAACAGTTAATTATGAGATGAACATTAAGAACTGTTAAGCCGGTGTCACCTGAGAAATTATAACACTGCTGACTGATCGGCAGAATAATGAGCTGTGAGTTATGAGTTTAAAGTTAAGAATTTTTAACTCATAACTGATAACTCTGAATCGATCGGCTCAAGCAGAAATTTCAGTGAATACACCTATGTGGCGAAACTTTTGATACCGAAGCTCGCGTCGCTGCTGAGCCGTAAGCTGTGTGAGTTCTGTTAAGTTTTCCAACAAAGCTTGTTTGAGTATGGAAGCAGCTTTGAGGGGATTCGAGTGAGCGCCACCGATCGGCTCTGGTACTATTTGATCGAGAATGCCGAGGTTTTTCAAGTCCCAGGAAGTGATTTTCAGGGCTTCTGCGGCCAAGTTAGCTTTGCCAGAGTCTTTCCAGAGAATGGCCGCGCAAGCTTCGGGAGTGGCGACCGTGTAGACGGAATGTTCCAGCATCAACAGCCGCTCGCCGACACCGATACCCAAAGCGCCGCCGGAACCACCTTCGCCGATGACGGTGCAAATAATGGGAACGTCGAGGCGAAACATTTCTCGGAGGTTGCAGGCGATCGCCTCTCCTTGTCCGAGCTGTTCTGCTTCTAAGCCCGCCCAAGCCCCCGGAGTGTCGATAAAGGTGAAAATTGGCATTCCGAAGCGATCGGCGTGTTCCATCAACCGCAGGGCTTTGCGGTAGCCGCCGGGAGCAGCCATACCGAAGTTGCGGGCGATATTGTCTTTAGTGTCGCGCCCTTTTTGATGGCCGATAATGACTGTGGGACGCCCATCTATGCGGGCAATTCCACCGACGAGGGCCGGGTCGTCTCCGCCGCGCCGATCGCCGTGAAGCTCGATCCACTCGTCGCTAATTGCCTGAATGTAATCGAGGGTACTGGGGCGGCGCGGGTGACGGGCGAGTTGCAGCCGCTGCATGGGGGACAAGCTGCTGAAGATTTCTTGTCGCAGTTGGGCTGAGCGAGCTTCGAGTTTGCGGATTTCGTCGGTGACATCGACGCTGTTTTCTTCGGCGAGTTCGCGAATCTGGTGAATTCGGCCTTCGAGTTCGGCCAGGGGCTTTTCAAAATCTAAGAGTAAGGGTTTACGATCTGGGTTTGGCACGCGGATAATTTCTATAAGGTTTTGTCGATCAACTATTTTCCGATCCTACCCTGTCAGGGGATGCTGAAAAAGAGGGAAAATTTGGAAGTTGTAAATTTTGAATTATGCTTGGCTTACTAAGCTGGTTGAAAACCAGAGGCTGGAGCCTCGTTTTTTGCTACACTATTTTGGCTTACTTCTGAGTTTTAGGCCCATATTTCCCAGCGCTCCTGGGTTCCCCATCGCCACAAAAGACCTAACCCTGCTGAACTGTTCCCAACTCCAAAAAGCGACACCAGCGCGATCGAACTGATCCCTTCGGAAGCTTTAACAGCCGTGTCTATATTACCTTTTTTCGCCAATATTCAAATATCAGAAGAATTAAAGACAAACTCTTGCCACCAATCACATCCGCTTGTTCCGAACTACAAACTACTTTTCTTCGGGTTGTGTGAGCTGAGCTAATGTTAATAGTTAAGTGTTAAAAATTCACTATTAACTGTATAAAAAAGTTACTGGTTATTATCAGAAAAACTTTCCTCAATAACCAATAACCACAACAAATCACATCAAAATGACATTAAAGGTCTGAAACCGTGCTTGACAGAAATATGACCGATTTGCTCCATCTTTTCCACAGTAATTTGATTCCGTCCCCAAGAAAAGTTGGTATACATTTTTTCAAATTCCAGCAGCATTGATTCAGCAAAACAGGCAAACAACTGTCGGCCCGGTACATCCATATTCACAATCTTCATAATTTTCCACTCAATATCGAGGGAATGCTCCACAATGCCGCCATTGAGTACGTAAATTTCTGGATGCTGAACCTGAGTTGCCAGATTTTTCGGATAGCCACCGTCAATCAATAAACATGGTTGCTTCAATGTCTTAGGGTCAATTTCTACTCCCTTGGGCATACTGGCTACCCACACTACAATATCCGCTTGGGGGAGGGCTTCTTCCAAGTCCATAATTTTGCCTCTGCCCAATTCCGATTGCAAATCTTGCAATCGTTCTTTGTCGCGGGCAATGAGCAACAATTCTGCTACATTTGTTTTAACATTGAGCCAGCGACACACAGCACTGCCAATATCGCCAGTAGCACCACAAACGGCTACCGTGGCTTTTGAAAGTTCAATCCCCAATTTAGGGGCTGCTTCTTCTACTTGGCGGCAGAGGATGTAAGCCGTGTGAGTGTTACCAGTGGTGAAGCGTTCAAACTCCAACTTGAGATTGCGAATTTGCTTAATTTGCTGCAAGTTGAAAGTCTCAAAAATGATCGAAGAAAAGCCGCCTAAAGCAGTGATGTTAATCCCGTTTTTTTGAGCGTGTGCCATCGCATTAAGGATTTTGCGAGTGGCTGCTTTAATCCGGCGAGTGGCTAGCATTTCTGGCAAAAAACAGGACTCCACATAGCGGCCTTCTATTTTTTGTCCAGTGATGCTTGTTACCGTGATCTGATCAACTATTTGGGGCGGTGCGCTGCACCAAAAATCAAGACCTTGATCGGCATATTCTGGATAGCCCAGCTCGTTAGCTACTGATTGGGCGTGTTCTAAGCTGGTTAAGTGACCGATTAGACCAAACATTAAGTTGTCAAATGAAGGAAGATTGAAGATGGGAAGAGGGGAAGAGGGGAAGAGGGGAAGATGGGAAGATTAAAAATGTATATTTTAAAATGAGGTATCCCATTTTTAATTTTTAATTTTTAATTTTTTTCCCATTCCTTATTTCCAAATTAACTAGGCTGCGAGGCCCTGTGCTGACATCCGCATGATATCGCGGTTGTTAAAGCCTATGTTGCCTAGGGCTTCGCCGTAGGCAATCATAAAGTCTTCGATTAAAGCGTCTTTTTCCATTCCCAAAACGCGGGCATCGTCTGCGACAGAGTTTAGCAGTCTCCAGATGATGGGCAGGTTTTGGCGGTTGGCAGCTTCGAGTTCGGCTTTGGATTCCTCAAAGTGAGCTTGCAGCCAGACTTCCCCAAAGTTGAGGTGGGTGTATTCTTCTTTGACGACGCCTTCGGTGATTTTGCGAGCAAAGTCATCGGCGACGGGGATGTAGATGTTGTAAGCTGCGATCGCAAAACACTCGATAATTAGCGATTGAATCAACAAGCAAGTTACAATCTGACCTTGGGCCGCGGCCGTCTGGAAGTTTTTGTGCAATTCCGAAAAGAACTGCTTGGCAAATGCCATGTCCGGCGTGACTTTAAGATTCCGGCCACAAGCTTGGAAGCCCTTCATGTGACGGTTCTCCATCTTGGACAAGCCAACTAACTCTGCTTTTTTGTCAGCCAACAGTTCGGCCAGTGTCAGGTAATTGTCGTGAGCTTCTTGTTCGCCTTCAATCACAATGGCGTTGATGCGACTGTAAGCATCTTTGTAAGTTTCGGTTTGAAAGTCAATTGTTGGGCTGGCCTCAAGCTGGGGCATAGATATGTAGTCTCCTCATATAAGCTTGTGGGATGTCTGCAAACCACTTTAAAATTGGGGGTCAGTGACAGTGCACTTTACCTTTTTTGAACGCACCCCATCTAAATCAGAGATTATAGCTGAGGATTCTTTCGACAAAGAACTTTTCTTTGACGTTCCGGGAAAAACTGGCGTCATCAGCGTGTTTGGCGGAGTTTTGCCGTCGAACACTCCAGAAAGACTATCGCTAGAATGCTATCTATTTACTAATTACTTGAATTAGTCGTTAGTCGATCTTTTGCCCGGAAATAGATGATAGAAATACGGTCTATGTCTCCACCTTTCAGGGTTTTACAGTACCAACTCTATCTATAACATTATATCCTAATCACAACTTCCTCCCTAGGTACTCCTTCTTTCCTTCTACGACTATTATGTTGTTGTATGGGAATCGGGGATGCGATCGGGTTGGAGAACCTCACAGGCTTATTATTTTAGGTTAATTCACAAATTTATGGGTAAATCCTTTGACAGGTCTCAAACGCTGGAACTGCTGAGTTTTATTTTGTTGCTGGCGGGGGCTGCGCTGGTGCTGCTGCCGCTGGCTGCTGTATTTTTGGTTTCCTTATC
This sequence comes from Microcoleus sp. K5-D4, assembly GCF_036704575.1. Taxonomy (NCBI): domain Bacteria; kingdom Bacillati; phylum Cyanobacteriota; class Cyanophyceae; order Oscillatoriales; family Microcoleaceae; genus Microcoleus; species Microcoleus sp. K5-D4. The sequence goes on along the minus strand of NZ_JAUBSD010000021.1, from coordinate 25,137 downwards.
ACCATCTGGTGTGGGTGTCAAGGCCACAGGCCTGACTTTTGCGAACTATCAGGAGGCTTGGCGACGGGGCAATTTTTTGTTGGCATTTGTTAATTCTACTCTAGTGGCGATCGCAGTGACGGGTTTTCAGGTTGTAACTTCTGCTTTGGCCGGTTACGCCTTGGCCCGGCTGAAGTTTCGCGGGCGACAGGCGATTGTGTTGGGGGTTTTGGCAACGCTGGTAATTCCGTTTCAGCTTTTGGTGATTCCCATTTTCATGGTTTTGAAGTGGGGTCATCTGCTGAATACCTACGGGGCGCTGATTTTGCCGACGGCGGCTAACGGTTTTGGAATTTTTCTGCTGCGCCAGTATTTTATGACTGTTCCCGTGGAGTTGGAGGAGGCGGCAATGCTGGATGGGGCTAACCGCTGGCAGGTTTTGTGGCAGGTGATGTTACCTTTGGCCCGCCCTGCTTTGGTGACGCTGTTTTTGTTTACCTTTATCGGGGAGTGGAACGATTTGTTTAAGCCGCTGGTGTTTACGACGCGGCCGGAGTTGCGGACTGTGCAGTTGGTTTTGGCTGAGTTTCAGGAACAGTTTACTAGCAGTTGGCAGTTGTTGATGGCGGCGGTGGTAATTGGAACTGTGCCGGTGGTGTTGCTGTTTTTGGTCGGTCAGCGGCAGTTTATTCGAGGGATTGCGGCGACGGGGATTAAGAATTGAGTTGGAGATGCTTGGCAATTAAGTTTGTAGTCATTTGTGGAACCATTCTCAAGAACAGGCTTTCGGGTCTGTTCTTGAGAATGGTGCCAGATGTGATTTTGTAGTCACTCGGTGATTGAACTCGCTACTATACAAACGAAGTTTACTTTCAGCACACTAAGAGATCAAGGGCATATCAAAGCTGTATTATGTGAATCTATGCAGAAGCTCGGTTTATTTTTATTTATCGTATCTTTTCTACCGTGGTTGGCAGTCTTTTTTGTTGTGCCGTTCCTGCCGCTGGACATTACCCAAAAAACTACTTTATCTGTCGTTCTGGCTGTTGGGGCCGAGGTTTGTTTTTGGATTAGCGTAGTGCTGTTGGGAAAAGAAGTAGTTACCAAATATCGGCGTTATTTGCATCCCCGATATCTTTGGAAAAAAATCAGAAATTTTAACCGCAGATGAACAGGAATCGACGCCGATAATGAGCCTGGAGATTGGCGTTTATCTGCGGGCAAGGTTGAGTTATTCGCTGAAAATTTGCAAGCGAATAGAGCGTTCTCCGTCTCCAAAATCCACTTCAATCTTTTCTCCCGAAAGAGTGTCCAAGCATCCCAAAAGCAACCGCAAATTGGGTGTGCTTGCTCCTGTATCCACGTACAATCTATCGGCTAAACTGCCTAAACGCTTCCAAATCGTGTAGAGTTTGACTACTGTTTGTTCTAGCTGTGCGGCTTGTTTTACAACGTCGGCGGTGGTTCCCAAACAGCCTACTCGCAAAGATTCTTCTAAGGCCATTTCCATGTCTAAGTGAGACTGATTGAGAGCTTGCACTTGGGCGGCGGCGTCGAGATATTTGGATAAGTTCTTGGCGTCGGATGTTAGCTGTTTGACAGTATCTACGTCGGGATTTTCTGCTACTTCTTTTTGAATTTCGCTTTGGTGAGATGGGGAGAGTTTCTCCATTTCTTTGACTAAAGGAGCGAGGTAGCGGGAAGGTAGAGAACCCGTAGATGCTTTTTCTTTGACTTCTTCTGGCAATAAATCTGAGTTCATTGCCATCCATTCGTCGGAGAGTTGTTTGACTTCGCGGCGGGTGATGCGATCGCCACTTGCTGCGGCATCTGTTACCATTTGCTGGACTTCGGGAGATGCTTTGGCGGTTTCTACAAAGGCTCTTTTGCTGAAGTTTCTAATGGAATTTGGGTCTAAATCTCCTTGCTGGATCAGAGTATCGGCACTATTAGCTAATTCTATCAAAGAATAGGCTTGACTTTTGCCAATTTCTCTTTCTTTGAGCCAGTTCAAAAAGCCTGTACCGCGTCCTTCGCCGCCTTTTTTTTCTCTGTCTCGGACTGTTCGGAGAATGCGTCCCCGCCAAATGTCGGTTTGCAAGTCGAAGCGATCGCACACTTTCCAGGCATTGTCAACCTGATTGTCAAAATCAAAGTCTGGTATTTGTTCGTCTTCGGGGTCTGGCAATTGGAAATTGATATCGGTAAAGCCGTTGAGGGCTTCTGCAAGTTCTGCGGGATTTAGGGGGACTTCAGCCATTAGGAAAAATTTGTGTAGTGCAACAGCCGGTTTAATTGGGAACTTGCACGGGTTGACAGTTGAGACGCTATATGTAGCGGTAAGGTAGGCAAGATTTACCTACTAATAGAGCTTTCATGCAAGTCATATTATTATTGCACGATGGAGGGCGATCGGCGAAAAGATACCCAAAATGACTCCGGGCACGCCCCTGATGGGACTTGAGGGGAGTGGTGGCTGTGGGGGGATTGAGTTAAAGTGAATTAGGAAATTAAAGGAACTAATAAAATGCTGGAAACTACCAAACGTTAGGATCGCTCTATCCCTTTGTTAGCCTAAAATTGAGAAAATAAGCTAAAGGAAAAGTGCCAGGTCAGAACAAGACATCGCTCATATCATTACGCTCGAACCGGGTAAGCGAGGTGGGAAACCTTGTATTCGAGGCATGAGAATTACGGTTTATGAGGTGTTGAAATATTTCGCTTCTGGGATGAGTTATGAAGAAATCCTAGAGGATTTTACCTATCTCACGCAACAGGATATTTTTGCTTGTTTGAGTTTCGCGGCTAAACGAGAGCAGTTTAGGTTATTTGTTGGGTGATAAAACTACTTTTGTTTGAGCAAAATCTCTCTCCCTGTCTTATCAATCTCCTTGCTGACATTTATCCGGATTCCGTTCATACTGTCCGGACTATTGTTAAGGAAAATGAAAAAGTAACTACTATCTCCCTGCGTGAAATCATGCCCAAAGACTTCTCCGGTAAAAATCTCCGAGGCCGCAACTTCAAAGGTCAAAACCTCACAGGTGCAAAATTCATCGGTGCAGACATCCGAGGCGCAAACTTCACCAATGCCATCCTCATAAAAGCTGACTTCACCCGTGCCAAAGCTGGACTGCAACGTCGCTGGACAATTTTTCTAGTAACTATCTCGCTATTTCTATCGGTAATATCGGGGTTGATCTCAAGCGTGGCTAGTTTTTGGGTAGCAATTTTTTTCACTCCAGATACCATCAAACAGTACACCATTCTTCCCGGTGTGCTTGTGTTGATAGTTTTGGCAATCTTCTTGATAGCTACTATCCGCCAAGGTATAGGGGCAGGGGCAGCGGCAGGGGCAGTGGCAGTGGCAGTGGCAGTGGCAGCGGCAGTGGCAGCGGCAGGGGCAGCGCCAGTGGCAGCGGCAGCGCCAGGGGCAGCGGCAGCGGCAGCGGCAGCGGCAGTGGCAGCGGCAGCGGCAGTGGCAGCGGCAGTGGCAGCGGCAGCGGCAGCGGCAGCGGCAGGGGCAGCGGCAGCGGCAGCGGCAGGGGCAGCGGCAGCGGCAGTGGCAGCGGCAGGGGCAGCGGCAGGGGCAGCGGCAGCGGCAGGGGCAGCGGCAGGGGCAGCGGCAGCGGCAGGGGCAGCGGCAGGGGCAGGACTAGGTATTTACGTTGCTTGGCGTGCCCTGGCTGGGGATGAGAAACACGCCTTTGTTCTCAAAATTGCCATTGCTTTTGCCGCTACAGGCGGCACTTGCTTTCGCAATGCCGATCTAACTGATGCCAATTTCACTGAAGCAACCCTCAAAAGTACAGATTTGAGAACAGCCAATCTCACTCGCACTTGCTTCCACAATACAGAAAAACTCGATCGCGCGCGAGTCGGTAATTCGATATTAGCTGATACCCGCGTCCGAGAATTACTCATCACTGGCAATGGCTACAAAAAATCCTATGTCGGTGCGAATCTCCAAGGAGCAAACCTGACAGGCGTTAATCTCAACGAGGCTAATCTCAAGCAGGCTAATCTCAGCGAAGCAACTTTGCATCAAGCTAATTTGGAATTCGCAAACCTCACTGAAACTCAAGCCTTAGCAACAGATTTTACAGAAGCTTATTTTACAGGTGCTTGTTTGGAAGCTTGGAATATTGACGCTAATACAAAGCTCGATCGCGTAGACTGTCGCTTTGTTTATCTTCTAGAATATCCCCAACCGGGAACTGGCGATCGCGAACGCCGCCCTCACCACATCAGTAAATGTTTTGAACCGGGGGATTTCGAGAAAGTCTATAAAAAAATTATGACAACCGTGCAAATCCTGCTCAAAGATGGGATTAACCCCGAAGCTTTTACCGCCGCTTTTCAGAAGTTAATGCTAGAATTTCCCGACATTACACCGGAGTCAATTCAAGGGGTTGAGAAGAAAGAAAACGATGTTTTACTGACTATCAAAGTTCCAGAAGGAACGGATAAGGGTAAAGTTGAGCAAATTTGGGACGAAGTTTATCAAGCAAGGCTAGAAGCTCAAATGCGAGCCGAGCAATTAAAATCTAAAGATGAAATTATTGCCATTCAAAAACATTATTTAAATGTGTTTCTAGACTTAGTGAAAGGAGGGAATCCTAAAAATAGGGAACTGAATGAATTTGTAAAATTGTTGACTCCGCCACCTGTAAATGTTAAATTTATTAATGAAGTTAAATCTACATCACAGAATAAAGTTATGAGTGACCAAATCGACCAAAGTCGCAAAATAGAAATTACAGGCGGAACCGTTAACGCTAGCGGTGCTGGATCGTTAAGTTTAGGTGATATCAGCGGTACTGTTGCCAATACAATTAATCAATTATCTGATTCTGCTAAAACAGATGAACCGGGAATAAAAGAATTATTGACTGAGTTACAAACAGCGATCGAGGCTGAAACTGATTTATCTGATGATGATAAAGCTGAAGCATTGGAACAGGTAAAAACTTTGGCAGAAGTAGGGAAAAATCCCCAAGAAAGTACAATGCAAAAGGCGGGGAAAACGGCAATGAAAATTTTGAAAGGGACTATTGCTGGTTTACCTAGTGCGGCGACGTTGGTAGAAGCTTGCAGTAAATTGTTGCCTGCGATCGCAAGTCTCTTACTTTTACCCTGAAATCCAATATCAACGCCCAGTAAGTAATTGTATTTTTAGGGCGGGCGAGACGCCCACCCCACGAAGATTCTTCACTTCAATCAAAATGACAGCGCAGCTTACCGTCCAGATTTTCTCGGCGGTGTATCATCAGTCGATCGCTTCCGACGGATCAGTACGCTCATCACCTGCTTCGGATTGGCTGCACGTTGTACGGGGCTCCAATCGCCGACTTGGGCAAATCCCAGTCGGTACAAAGTGAGTATGGTTTCCCGGACACCCTTGGGCGAACCGACAACGGTTAACAGCACCACTTCCTGTTCGCATACTGCTGCTGATTCGTCATTTGGGCGATCGGATTTGTTGTCGTCAGGCACGAATTCCTGTGACATAATATGTTCTCCTGGTTTTGGGTTTTCTAGAAAAACCCAAAAACCCAGCCGCCCCGCATTTCAAGACATAGCAGGGCGGCTACAGAGGATGTTAAGATACTCCGTTAGCCTCCAGACTGCTTGTACCAGTTTGGCGGTTAGCTGTCCATTGCTGTTAGCGCAGCTTTGGGCAGTGCAACTAGATTTTTGGGCGACGCGGGCTGCCTCCTCTACAAGCAAGCAACCTCTCACTTCAAAGCGTAGCCGCAGATGGGGGCCGCCGTCAATCGATTTTGGATTTTGGATTTTGGATTTTGGATTGAAGAATTGATCCCCGAACTAATCTGGAGACTTTGGGGGTTTTGATGGGGGATTGGCGGGTTTTGGGCGATCGCACCAATGAGACTCACAAAACGATCGCCTTTTCAACTTACCAACTACAACGGCGATACTTTATCGCGTTCAATCTCCTCGTGGGGAGTCGTTTTCCCATTCAAAATTGTGCCATCCTCGGGGAGATTGTCTAGTCGATCGCGCTTCTTAAAGCGATCGCGAGCCGAGACAACCACCACATACAGAACCGGCACCATAAACAAACTCAAGACAGTAGAAACAACCATCCCCCCCGCGATCGCATTCCCTAGCGATCGGCGGCTCGCTGCACCCGCACCTTCGGGGTTAACCAGAGGAGCAATACCTAAAACGAAAGCCAGAGAAGTCATCAAAATCGGTCGTAAACGCTCTTGAGAAGCCTCAACTGCGGCCTTAGCAATTGAATATCCCTGCTCCCGTAACTGGTTAGCAAACTCCACGATTAAAATCGCATTTTTACTAGCCAACCCAATCAACATCACCAAACCAATCTGGCAATAAACATCATTCGCCAAACCCCGCAACGACTGAGCTAAAAGAGCACCCAAAATCGCCAGAGGCACCGATAGCAAAATAATGAAAGGATCGACATAATTTTCGTACTGAGCCGCCAACACCAAAAACACAAAAATCAGCCCCAAACCGAAAATAATCGGTGCTTGACCTCCCGATTCAATTTCTTCTAAAGAACTCCCCGACCATTCATAGCCAAAACCCGATGGCAAAACTTCAGCCGACACCTTTTCCATCGATTTTAGCGCCTGCCCAGAACTCGCTCCCGGAGCCGGAGTGCCAGTAATTTCAATTGACCTATACAAATTGTAGTGGTTAACAGTTTGTGCTCCGACCACCGGAGTAATCTTCACCAAATTGCTCAAAGAAATCATTTCATTCTTTCCCGAACGCACATACAATTTCCCAATATCTTCAGGGTTATCGCGAAACTGTTTATCCGCCTGAACATAAACCCGATAATTGCGCTGCTGGAGGTTAAAATCGTTCACATACTGAGCACCCAGAGCCGTTTGTAACGTACTGAAAACATCATTAATCGGAATATCTAGAGCCTTAGCTCGATTGCGGTCAACCTCCACAATTAACTGAGGTGTATTCGCCGCAAACGTACTAAATACCGCTTGCAATCCCGGTGTCTGATTTGCCTGCTTTAAAATCCCGCCCATAGTCTGGACTAAGCCATCTAAACCGCTATTACCTTTGCGGTCTTGCAATTGAAATTGGAAACCCCCAAATTGACCTAAACCTTGAATTGCAGGCGGATTCACAGGGAAAATTCTAGCTTCGGGAATCGAGAAAAACTGACCCCGCAACTTACCAATAATTGCTTGTACAGTTTGATCTTCTCCGTGACGTTCTTCCCAGGGTTTCAGTGTAGTAAATATAATGCCTTGATTAGAAGTGCTACCGCTAAAACCAAATCCACCCACTGAAAAAGTCCCGACAACTTCAGGAAGTTTGAGGATTTCTTGTTCTACTTGATCCATTACTTTCTGAGTGTATTGGAGCGAAACACCTTGGGGCCCTTGAATAATTGTCATAAAATACCCCTGGTCTTCTTCCGGGATAAATGCTGTGGGTACTGATAAATAAAGCCAAGCTGTTACTCCCAGAGAAGCGATGAACACGAGGGTGACAATAGTCTTAATTCCTGTGAGAAATATTAAGGATTTTCGATATTGCCGCTGTACCCAATCGAGAATTCCATTAAAACGGTCAAAAACCCAACCTAGCGGGCCCCCAAACTTCGGCCCTCGACGCAGTAATATAGCTGAAAGTGAAGGCGTGAGAGTAATAGCAATAAAGGTAGAAAGCAGGACGGAAAAAGCAATTGTCAGCGCAAATTGTTTATAAAGCGCTCCTGTAGTTCCGGGGAAAAATGCCACGGGTACGAACACTGCCATCAACACTAAAGAAGTCGCAATTACAGCGCTAAAAAGCTCCCGCATTGACTCAAAAGCCGCTTGGCGGGCATTCATCCCTTGGCGGATCATGCGGTCAATATTTTCTACTACAATGATAGCGTCATCAACCACTAATCCCGTCGCTAATGTCAGACCAAACAGAGATAAACTGTTAATCGTAAATCCGAAAACTTTGATAAAGGCAAACGTCCCAATCAAAGAAATTGGAATTGTGATGATAGGAATAAGAGTTGTGCGCCAGTCTTGCAAGAAAACAAAAATTACTATCACCACTAACAAGACTGATTCAAATAATGTCTTGACTACTTCTGCCATCGACTCTTCAACAAACAAAGTCGTGTCCAGCGCTACTCTATGTATCAACCCCGGAGGGAAAGCAACAGCTAGTTTTTCCATTTCTTTTTTGACGGCATGGGCAACATTCAAAGCATTACTTCCAGGCAGTTGGTAAATCCCTAAACCGACTGCATCATTGCCTCGAAATCGCAGAAATGAGCTGTAATTCTCTGCCCCTAGTTCTGCTCTACCCACATCTTTTAATTTAACTAACGTTCCATTTGTCTCTGTTTTAAGGACGATTTCTTCAAATTCTGCTGGTTCTTTGAGGCGACTTTCAGCACGCAAGTCAATTTGATACATTTGTCCCTGCGGAGCAGGTTCTTGACCAACTCTCCCAGCACCAACTTGCAAGTTTTGTTCGTTGAGAGCCCTCGTTACATCTTGCATTGTGAGACGGCGAGCCGCTAATTTATTGGGATCTATCCATAAACGCATTGCATAGCGTCTTTCCCCAAAAATTCGCACGTCGCCAACACCTTTTACCCGCTTTAAAGCATCTGCTAAATATAGGTCAGCGTAGTTGCTTAAAAATATGGTGTCGTATTCTTTATTTTCTGTAAATAAACCGATCGCTAATAGGAGACTTGTAGATTGTTTTGTAACTGTAACTCCTGTGCGTTGTACGGCATCTGGTAGCTGGGGTTGAGCAACTGCAACTCGATTTTGAACATCGACGCCGGCAATGTCTTTGTTGCGCGAGGAATCAAAGGTAGCTGTAATAGTGCTAGTGCCATCGTTACTACTACTGGAAGTTAGATATTTTAGTCCTTCAACGCCGTTTATTTGCCTTTCTAGGATGTTGGTAACGGCATTTTCGACAATTTCAGCACTCGCCCCGCTATAGTTAGCTGTGACGTTGATTTGGGTGGGGCTGATGTCGGGGAAGCGCTCGATCGGCAATGTGGGAATGCTGATTGCGCCTACCAAAATAATAATTAAGGCGCAGACGCTAGCAAAGACAGGTCGTTTAATAAAGAAATCTGCAAACATTATTTGGGTAATGGGTAGTTGTTAGTTGATAATTGCTAATTCCTAATTGCAGGCACTTCAGTCAAAAATTAAAATAGCCCCCTTTTTTATAGCGGAGCAATCAATTAGTTTCACGTAAGGTACATAGTTGCGCTTGAGCGCTCTTAATTCCCATCTTAAGAGCGCTCAAGAGCAACAACATAGCTTATTTTTTGCTTTCTACTGGTAATTTTTCTCCTGAGCCTTTTCCTTCCTCTTGAGCCATAATCGGAACACCGTCTGTCAGGTTAAGGATGCCTGCGGTAACAATTTTTTCGCCTGCTTTCAAACCTTCGATAACTTGATAATCATTCCCCTCAATGGCTCCCAATTTGACGGACTTTTGTCGCGCTACTAAAGGTGGCATTCCAGGTTTTGGCTGTTCCGGCTTTTGAGCTGTGAAGACAAAAGTTTGCCCACCTAAGCGAGTGACTGCTGTTACTGGAACTAAAATTCCGGGGTTCTGTTTCCAGATGACTTTAGCTTTTACAAACTGGAGATTAAGCAGTTCGCCGCTGGGGTTGGGAAAGGTGGCTTTAGCTAAAATTGTTTGGGAATTGGCGCTGACGTTGGGGGAGATAAAGCTGATTTGACCTTGGGCGATCGCCTTACCTTGAGCGTCGAGCATTTGTACTGGCAGCCCTAAGCGTAATTGAGGCTGCCGTTCCAAAGGAATTGATAACCGCAAGTCTAGCAATTGGTTCTCTGTCAGGGTGGCGATCGCATCACCTTTTTGCAAGTAATCTCCCACTTTCACTGGTATGTCGCCGATGACTCCCGCGAAGGGCGCGATGACCGCAGCTTCTTGTAGTTGTACTTCAAAGCCGCGCACTTGAGCGGCGGCCTCGGCAACTTGCGCTTCAGCTTGATCGATCTGTTCTTGGCGAGTACCGTTGGCTAACTGCGCCAATCTGCTCTTGGCTTGTGCGACTTCTGCTTCGGCTTTGGCTATTTCCTCTGGGCGCGAACCGTTTTGCAATTGCCGCAAAGCTTGCCGCTGCTGTTGCAAGGCTGCTGTCCGGCGCTCGATCTCGGCTTGTCTGTTTTTTTGCCGCTGCTCGAACCGCCTTTGAGCTTCTCGGAGGTTGGCTTTGGCGGTGCCTTCTTTTTGCGTGTATTGTTCGAGGGTGTTCGCGGATTCTGCGCCTTCTTTTGCCAATGCCTGATATCTGGCAAGCTGCTGGCTGGCTAATTTTGCTTCGGCTGTGCTTGCCTCTATTTGCGCTCTTGCTTGGGCAATGTCTTCTAAGAGACTACCTGTTTGGGCGTCGGCGAGGTCGGCTTCAGCTTGGCTAACGCGGGCTTGGGCTTGACCAATTTCTTCTGGCCGAGAGCCCGATCGCAGTTGGGCGAGGTTGGCTTGGGCTTGGGCGACTTGGGCTTGAGCTTGGGCGATTTCTTCGGGCCTTGCTCCTGCTTGCAATTCGGCTAAATGGGATTGAGCGCGAATCAGGTTGGCTTGGGATTCCCTCAAGTCAGCTTGGGCGCTGTCGCTTTTCATGCGGGCGATGGCTTGTCCTTTGTTTATGAAGTCCCCGGATTTGACAAAAATCTCCGTGACTAGCCCTTCTACTTCGGGTTTAATCTCTACCGAACGCTTGGCTTCTAAGCTGCTGACAAATTCCGAGGCATCTTGGACTGAACTGGTTTCTACGGCTGCAAGCTTGACTGGTATGCCTTGGGGTTGGGCTGCTGCTGCCGGTTGCTGTGCGCGATTATGACCCGATTGCCACGAGTACCAGCCGAAACCTGCTGCGCCTGTGGCGATCGCGATCGCGGCAATTAGAGGCCAGCGCGATCGTGGTTTAGCAACAGGTTCGGAGCGATCGACAATAGGCGGAAAATCATCCGGTCGATCGCTGTCTCCATCGGTTGGGTGCTGTTCGGGTTTAGCAACAGGTTCGGGGCGATCGGCAACGGGGGCCAAATCCTGCGGTCGATCGCTGTCTGCATTGGTTGGGTGGAGTTCCGGTGTGGCAGATTTTTGCTCTTGGGCTTCAACGACCGATTCTGGGGATTTAGAATAACTCATGGGCAGCACCACTTAGATTTTTTTAACTTCTGACTTGCTGAGACTTTGGGGGAATCTTTGATTCCTCCGGTGCCCCCCTCAAACAGAGGGGGAATAAGGACAAGCGCTTTTAAACAGGATGGAATCTGGAAAGTCCCTTTTTAATGGGGTTGGGGTATGTGCAGGGCTTTAGTCCGATCGCAGTTAGCCAAGCCAGGGGGTGATTATTTTTAGGAAAGCTCTTTGTTATCTCTCAAAAGTTAAGATGGCAGGGAAGATTACACATCCTTCTTATGACTCACCTGAGTGGGTGAGTTGGAATGATTTTCCCTTGGGGTCGGCGGATTCCGCGAAGGTTGGGGAGTCACGCACTCCAGCGATCGCGCTTTTTTCCTTGGCTAGTTGCTCGGTTAACCACTCTATCTCTGACGCCAGCACTGACTTGCAGCGATCGCCAGAGGCGAATTGATAGTCGTCGGTTAGTGGATATTCGCTTTTGAGGCTTTCGATGTAGTCTTGCCGGGTGTAACAGGCTCGCAAGCGGTGTTCCAATAGCTTCAGCCGTTCTTCCGGTTCTAAGTTACCAAAAAAGAAAAACTTAATTCGGAACCGGGAACCACTGTTAACCCAGCTTTCTTGAGGGTGTTCGAGCATTTTTTGCCGCCAGAGTTCGCGCCCTTTGGCGGTAATTCCGTAGATTTTGCGCGGACAGCCCGCATCTCCGGCTTCTTCGGCAATTACCGAAATCTCCCCCCGCTCTTCCAACCGCTTCAGCAGCGGGTAAATCGCTCCGTAGTTGACGCTGATGCAACTGCTCATAAACAGCTCCAGTTGTTGCTTTAGCCGATAGCCGTGCAGGGGTTGCAACTGTAGCAGCCCAAGCGCTGATAATTCAAGCATTTATATCAAATTGATATTATAGTCTGGATTATATCACTATATCGGACTCAAGGGCGATCTGGTAAATAGCTAGTTTCACCGACCAGAGACAATAAACACATTTAAGGGCATTTGTCAATGCCCTTAATATATATTATTTTATGGTCAAGAGAGGGCGATCGCTTTACTTTTTATTATCAAATCCATTTGAGATATAAGAAGAGTGCTGATTCACCTCGATTTCGGTCAAAGACCAGACAGCATCTCAGTTGTGTCAAAAGTGAGATGCTGTCTGGTCTTTGATGTCTCATAAGTGCTTTAATAAACTTTGTTCAACAGATCCGATTTCTGCCACATATCTCTTCTTGGTAAGAGGCTCAGAACTTTTCTTGGTATGGGTTGGTTAAATTTTAAAACGCTGACACATTTTAGTATTTATTGAAGATTGAGCGCACCCGCTGTTTTTTGGTAGCTGACACTGATATTATTTTTCTCCAGTATTGCAGCAAAAAAAGTGTTGGGTTTGTTTTTACTCGCCCTGTTTGTAATGTACGAATATGTGAGATTGTCGCTCTTTGTTGAGGGATAAAAAAAAGCAATGCAGCCTACGGGTAGTTAAAGCCAGATTTTTTCCCTGCTATTAATCATCCTCAAAGATGGTTTTTTAAGGAATACTTTCCCCGATTAGATACTATTAAGATGACGACACAAAGAGAGTGATTTATCTTCAGCATCATACCAAAGATTAACGTCCTGTAATTACTTGAAATAGCCAGCCAAAAAGCATCACGCTCAAGAAAATCACGCCTCCGACAATTAACATCAAACCCAAAAGCAGCCCCGCCACAAATAGCCAGTCGGCTTTTTTCCCAGGTTCAGGGGAACCTAAATGAGCGTCCAGCAATTCTATATTTTTGACATTAGCTTTCCAAGTAACATCCAACAAGTCTCCGGCAACGGGTACAGTGCCGGCAAATGTATCAAACACGATGTTAGCAGCCATTTGTACTAAAGTCTCTCGCGGCACTCCCATTTGAGCGGACTTGAAGACAACATAGCCGGCAAAAATTGAACTGATTAAATCGCCGCCGCCCGGTATCAGTCCTAATATTGGATCGAGTCCAATGCGGTATTTTGTGCCGGGAATCGGAATTGCATTGTCTAGTAAATGGCTGATCCGGCGGATTCGGCGCAAGGATGCAACATGAGATTGGCTGGGAGTATTTGGGGAGGAATTTTGTATAGGAGAACGTGACATTTAATTACTCTCGGTTGCGCTATTACTGCTAGTTTATGATATTTATTGAAGCATATTCTAGTTTTGTCTATATGCCTCAAGCAAGATTTTTAATAATTTTAGCCGATCGGCTTTGGTTTGTTTTTGAATGAACAGAAACCCGGTTTCTGTTCAAAACCGGGTTTCTTGCTTCTAGCTGGGGGCTTTTAATTTAGCCTTTTATTTGTTGCCTTCTGTGAAGTCGGCGTCAATCACGTCGTCGCCACCGCCAGTGGGGCCGCCGTCTCCATAGCCACCAGGGCCACCAGGGCCGCCAGGGCCATCAGTTGGGCCGCCTGCTTGCTGGTACAGGTTGCTGCTGACAGCGTAGAATGCTTGCTGCAACTCGGTTGTTAGGGTTTTAATGCGATCGTCATCTTCAGTAGCGATCGCATCGCGCAAGTCTTTGATCAAGCCTTCAACCTTAGTCTTGTCAGCAGCGGGAACTTTATCACCCAATTCTGCCAACTGCTTCTCAATTTGATAGGCTAAAGAATCGCCTTGGTTTTTGCGATCGATCCTTTCGCGACGCTCTTTGTCAGCAGAAGCATTCGATTCGGCTTCCTTCACCATGCGCTCGACTTCATTGCTGGGCAAAGTAGAAGCACCAGTAATGCTAATCGATTGCTCCTTGCCAGTACCTTTATCTTTGGCAGCTACATTCAAAATACCGTTAGCATCGATATCGAAAGTAACTTCAATTTGAGGTACGCCACGGGGGGCTGGAGGAACTCCATCTAAGCGGAAGGTTCCCAAATCCTTGTTATCATTCGCCATTTCCCGTTCGCCTTGCAAAACGTGAATTTCCACGTTTGTTTGGCCGTCTACAGCAGTCGAGAAAGTTTCCGACTTCTTGGTAGGAATAGTGGTGTTGCGGGGAATGATTTTGGTCATCACGCCACCCAAGGTTTCGACACCGAGAGACAGCGGAGTAACGTCGAGCAACAGGATGTCTTTGACTTCGCCGGAGAGTACGCCTGCTTGAATTGCTGCACCCACTGCGACCACTTCGTCCGGGTTTACCGTTTGGTTGGGGTCTTTGCCAAGGAGTTTTTTGACCAGTTCTTGCACCGCAGGAATGCGCGTAGAACCACCAACTAAGACGACTTCATTAATTGCAGATTTGTCTAATTTGGCGTCGCGGATCGCATTTTCTACGGGGATGCGAGAGCGATCGATCAAATCTGAACAGAGTTCTTCAAACTTGCCCCGCGTCAAAGTCGTGTCCAAGTGTTTTGGTCCGTCTTGAGTCGCGGTAATAAACGGCAGGTTGATTTCTGCTTGGGTAACGCTCGAAAGCTCAATCTTGGCTTTTTCTGCTGCTTCCGTCAGGCGTTGCAGTGCTTGTTTGTCTTTGCGAAGGTCAATGCCTTCGGCTCTTTGGAATTCGTTAGCAATGTAATCGACGATTTTTTTGTCGAAGTCGTCACCGCCGAGGTGAGTGTCTCCAGAAGTTGCTAGCACTTCAAATACGCCGTCGCCTACTTCGAGAATAGATACGTCGAAAGTACCGCCACCTAAGTCAAATACGAGGATGGTTTCGTTGCTCTTTTTATCTAACCCGTAAGCTAAAGCTGCAGCTGTAGGTTCGTTAATAATCCGCAGCACTTCTATACCGGCAATTTTTCCCGCGTCTTTCGTAGCTTGGCGCTGGGAGTCGTTGAAGTAAGCGGGAACAGTAATTACCGCTTGGGTGACAGTTTCGCCGAGGTATTTGCTGGCGTCTTCTACGAGTTTGCGGAGAACTTGTGCAGAAATTTCTTCTGGTGCAAATTGCTTGCCGCGGGCGGGACAGTCTAGTTTAAGGCTGTTGCCAACTTTGAGGACTTTGTAGGAAACTTCAGTGGTTTCATGGGCTACTTCATCAACCCGACGCCCGATAAACCGTTTTACTGAGTAAAAGGTGTTTTCGGCGTTCATCACGGCTTGACGCTTGGCGATTTGTCCGACAAGTTGATCGCCATTTTTAGCGTATGCTACTACAGAAGGTGTGGTGCGACCCCCTTCGGCGTTGGCTATGACGGTGGGTTTGCCGCCTTCCATAACTGCGACGCAGGAGTTTGTCGTACCTAAGTCAATTCCAACTACTTTTCCCATAGGGGTGTTCCGGCTCCAATCTCTACAAAATTTTGGTGTTTTATCTGTGCGATAGTCTGGTTATTCAGGACTGCGATTTTACCTCGCGGTTTACGGGTAGTGAGTCCTGCTTTAATACAGTCTTCGATAGGGTGCTGATCTCTATACTGCGGGCGGTAGACCTTGCGATGAAGGGGTATTTACCGAACCTGTTGGGGGACGGTTGCATCCGTGAGGCTTGCACCGCTACAGTTGTTGACTGCTTTGCTTTTCTTTACTCTTCCCAATGTACGGTGTGCGATCCATTCGGGTATTGTGGCAAACCGTATACGTTGTGTTGTATTTGCCGTCTTATGTATATAAATTTTGTTTGGTTGGTAGGCGCGATCGGTTTTTTGGCTGGAAATCAGGTTTAATATCAATTCTGAAAAGGGACACGGCAATGCCCTGTCCCTATCAGTTTGCTTCCAGGCTGTGCCTGGGAAGGAATATATTATTGAGGGAGAGCCTCAAGTCGGCCTCCTGGGAATCTCGGAAAATTCTGGAATTTTCCAGCGTTTAATTGCTATTTTTCACCGATCAGCAGAGCTGCCGGAAAGTAACTCAGAGCTTCACCAATTGGCAACGTACCGTTACTTTCTACCGCCTGATTTGTAATTGCATCTTTCCAAACCGACGGCATTTGCTCGGATAATTTCAAATTAGTATCTTTCCAGACTTGTTTGCCGATCGGCAATTCTTCCGGTTTGACAATTCCCGTGAAAAACCGGGGAGCAATGACAATAACTGTAGTATCTTCAAAGCTTCTGGCAAAGGCAACAACATTATCTTTAAATGTGCCAACTGCTTGCAGGGGCAGATAGTCGCCTGATTGAAAAACTTGCAAGTATTTTTTTCTCGCCGATAGCGCTCTTGCTGTCAAAAACAACTTAATTCTAGCGTCTTCCCGCGTCGCCATCAAATCTTCAACCAGTTGCAAAATATCAGTCTGAGATCGCTCTTTAATTTCCCCCAAAACCTCGATTCTGCGGTCAAAATCAACGGGACGGCGGTTATCCGGATCGACGTGGCTTAAATCCCAGAATTCCGTCCCTTGATAAATGTCGGGAACGCCGGGAGCCGCGATTTTCAGCAGCGTTTGAGATAAAGAATTGAAAATTCCGTAATTAGCTACTTTTTTGCAGAAAGGTATAAATTTGTTGAGAAACTGATTTTGTTCCGAAGGTTCGAGAACGCTATCGATAAAGGTCATAAAACCAGCTTCGTAGTCGTTATCCGGTCTCAGCCAAGCCGTATAAACTTTGGCTTCGCGGACGGCTTTAATGGCATAATCTTTCAGGCGATCGACATAATCAGTGTTTTCAATTCCCTCAAAGGGAAAAGTGCCGAGCATAGTTTGGTACAAGAAGTATTCGTCATTAATATCAGGAACCATTCGATTCACAAAGTTGACTTTCTTAGAAGAGTTTAGCTCTCTCCAAGACTTGACTTGCTGTTCCCATTCATCGGGAATTTCGGACAAAACGTTAATTCGAGCTCGCACATCTTCGCCGCGTTTGGTATCGTGGGTAGCTGTAGCATTCATTTTGTGCGGCCAAGCGACTTGCTGCTGTTTGTTGAACTCGTGAAAATCTACCAACGACACGCCGAACTGGCTGGGGTTTCCTCCCACTTCGTTGAGGGATAAAAGCCGATAGTAGACATATAAAAGCGTGTCTTCAACACCTTTGGCCATCAAAGGTCCTGTCAACTGCTGGAGTTTCATTACAAAGTGCCGGCGCTGCTCTTTTTGTTCGCTTGTTAGGGTTTCTTCTTCTTCCAGCAACAGCACCGTTTCGATAAATTTAAGTTCCTTGAGAAGTCGCGGTACTTGTTCTTTCGCGTGAGCGATCGCATATTTTACGTAAGTGCGATCGGACTCTCTCAAACCATCTTGATTTATGTAAGTCCGGTAGACTGGAAAAATCGTCAAAACAGCCGCCAATGCTTTTTCCAAACCGGGACGAGTAAAGTCATTTCCTTGTCTCGATTGACCGGAGATATTCTTCAAAAGTTGAGCTAGATTGTCTACATCTCCCGCCAAGTTTTTCTCAACAATCAGCCCTTTTTTATCTAAAAACAACTGTTCGTAGGGAACGGTCAAGCGAGTAAATCTATGATATATTTCGCTAAATTGCTGCTCGCGATCGCACCGACAAAAAACGCCATTTACGTAATTCAAAAAGTCGTAGCCGCTAGTTCCCTCAATCGGCCAATATGACGGCAAATCTTCTTCGTGTTCCAGAATTTTTTCAACAGTAATATAAGTGTCTCCGATTTTCTCCCGGAGCCGTTTCAAATATTCTGTGGGGTCGTAAAGTCCGTCGATGTGGTCAATTCTCAATCCCGTAAACTTTCCCTCTTCAACCATGTCAAATATCAGAGCATGGTTTTTGTGAAAAACTTTAATCTCTTCAACTTTTACCGAAATAAGTTCGTTTACCGTAAAAAACCTTCGGTAGTTAATTTCTTCTGCCCCGACTTTCCAGAAAGACAGACGGTAAAACTGCTCGGAAAGCAAATCGTCTAGCAGATTAAAGCTTTCGGCATTGCCCTTTTCTCCGTTAAAAACTTTGATATTTTCATCAATGAATTCCTGTACAAGGGGATTTTGATTGTAGAGTTCCCACAGCAGTCCTTTGACAAAAGCTATCTGATCGTATCGGGTTTTACCTTTAGTTTCTGAAGGTGTATTTTTAATCAAATAAAGAATTCCTAAAAACTTGATAAAATCTGGATGGCGTCTGCCTAATTCCCTGGCTAAATGCCCCAAATTATGACTGATAAATTTAGCATAAGATTCAATTCTTACGGGCAATTGTAAGCTATAATAATTGATAGTCAGCCCAATTTCGCTGTATTTGAGTTGAATCTCGCCATTTTCCAGACACTCTCCATAAAAATTGCCCAGCAGCGGAGCCAAAACTCGACCTCTGAGATGTTCGTAAGCATGATTCCATTCAATATCAAAGTAATCGAAATAGTCGGAATCCGGCCCGTGTTCCAATACGTCTAACAGCAGCAAGTTTTGAGTGTCGTAAGCCATGTGGTTTGGGACAATATCTTGCAGCCATCCCATGTTCCGTTTCTTGATTTCGTAGGTGAGGGCTTCAAAATTTTCTGATGTTCCCAATTCGGGATTGATCTGATTTGAGTCAACGACATCGTATCCGTGAGAGCTGCCTTTTCTTGCTTTAAATATCGGTGAAGCGTAAACGTCGGTAATTCCTAAATCTTCCAGATAGCTAAGGATTTGTTTGGCGGATTCAAAGTTAAAACCTGCATGAAATTGAAGCCGATAAGTAGTTGTGGGAATTCTCATCTTAATTTTACTCCTAATTAATTAGTTGGTTGGATTTGTTGTTTAAAATTAGAAATAGTTAGGTTGAGTGGAGAACTAACCCTCCGTTTCACTCCGCCCAAGCCCTTCACTATGAGATTTAAGTGAGATTTGAGATTTTTGCTCCCATCTAAAATCTCAAATCGCCAATCTAAAATCAGTTGTTGGGTTGAGCGGGAGCGAACCCTTCGCTCCGCTCAACCTACTATTTCTGTATTATTTCGTAAAGTGCGAAACTCTGGGGTTTAACAGTCAATTCTTGCTGTGAAGTTATCTTTTCAGGCAAGCTAGAACCTGAACCCATCCATTTTTCATCAGCAGAGTCTAAAATTTTGTGACCGTTGCCTTGGGGAAGTGCAGCTGTAAAGGCTACCTCTTGACTGTTGAAGTTTAGAATGCAGAATATCTGGCTGTCATCTGTCCAGCGACGTAGAAATAAGATTTTTTCCGCTTCAATGCTGGACACTTCTAGACTGTTTTTGTCGAGTTTTTTAAGGGCCGGTATTGTCCGCCGCAGTTGAATCAGATGTTGATGCCATTCCCAAAGGATTTTGTGTTTGCCTTCGGTTTGTTTTTCCCAGTTTAACTTACACTTATCGAAAGTCTCAGGACTCTGGGGGTCGTTAAACTCGCCTCGGCCTTCAAAGATTTTAAATTCTTGTTGTTTGTCTTTGCGGACAGCTTCAATTAAGTTTTCGTCCGAGTGGGAAATGAAGTAAAAAAACGGTGCTTCTTCTCCGTATTCTTCTCCCATAAAAAAGAAGGGAATGTAGGGAGAAATTAAAACTGTGCCGGCTGCAAGTTTCAATCCTTCAAAGTCAACTATTTTGGATAATCGGTCTCCCAAAATGCGGTTGCCAATTTGGTCGTGGGTTTGGGAAAATACTACAAATTTATGACCGGGTTCATCCTTAACAGAATTGCCGTGTTTCCGCTTTCTGTGGGGGGCGTACTGGCCGGAGTAAACAAAGCTTTCTTTGAATGATTTTTCTAGGTGTTCGCACTTGCCGAAATCTTGGTAGTATCGGTCGTCTTCTCCGGTGAGCAAGGCGTGCAGTGCGTGGTGGAAATCATCGCACCATTGGGCGTCTAGTCCGAAGCCACCGAGTTCTTTGGGACGTACAGTGCGGACATCATTTAAGTCACTTTCGGCTATTAAGTAAAGTTGCCGTCCTAGTTCGTGGGAAATCTCGGCTGTGGCATCGGATAGTTCTTGTAAAAAAGGTCTTGCACCAACTTCAAATATTGCTTGAATTGCATCTAATCTCAGAGCATCGATGTGATAGTCTCGAAACCAGTAGAGGGCGTTTTCAATAAAGTAGTTACGCACGCCGTCGCTGTAGGCATCGTCGAAGTTGAGGGGATCTCCCCAAATCGAGCCGTATTTTGAGGTAAAGTAGGGGCCGAAGTCCCTGAGATAATTTCCTTCGGGGCCGAGGTGGTTGTAAACTACATCGAGAATTACTGAAATACCGTGTTCGTGGCAGGTGTTGACGAGTGTTTTGAAGCCTTCGGGGCCGCCGTAGGAGTTTTGAACTGCGTAGGGATATACGCCGTCATATCCCCAGTTTCGCTCGCCAGGGAATTGGGCTACTGGCATTATTTCGATAGCGTTGATTCCCAATTCTTTAAGTTGTTTTAGGTGGGGAATTACTGCTTCAAAGGTTCCGGCTTGGGTGAACGTGCCGACGTGCAGTTCGTAAATAATCATTTCGGCTAGCGGCACGCCTTGCCATTTTGTGTCAGTCCAAGTAAAAATATTTTCATCTATTACTTGCGACGGGGCGTGTACGCCTTGGGGTTGATATTTTGAGGCTGGGTCTGGTCGGTCGGTTTTGCCTTCGATTTGGTAGGTGTAAAGGGTTCCTGGTTCGATGTCTGTAGCTGTGGTTTGCCAATAACCTTCTGCTGATTGTTGCAGGGGTATCAGGCGTTTTTTTGGCGAAACTATTTGGACTGCGATTTGTTTGACGGTGGGCGCCCAAACGGTAAATTCACATTGGTTGTTGCCGAGGTAATTTGCTCCTATCTTCACTTTGAGTTGTTCTCCTTATAAAATAGGTTGGTAGTTCGATCGCCCGACGCGCCATCAAATGCTTTGCCCTTAACGTTCAGCGCCTGTTTAGACGGTAATATTACTTAATATAACAAACAACTAACTTTAGACAGAGGCATCAAAGGCAAAAATTGTGTAATTGGCAAAATTAGCGGTTGGTTGTGTCTAAATTAGAGCAGGAATCGGCACGGGGGCGATCGCCAAATTAACGGTCTGGAAGCGTTAATATTTCTGGTTGATATCATGTCGAAAATCTACCTAAAGGTAGGTCAAAAATCAGCGCGAGTGTGGACTTTATGGTTATGGCTTTTGGACGGGAAATCTGCTGCAATCTCGACTCGGCGGAGTCTCGGGAGTGGTTGGTCACAAACGGGATCGGCGGTTACGCTAGCGGGACGATCGCAAATCTCCTCACCCGCCGCTATCACGGCTTGCTGGTAGCCGCCCTCAAACCTCCGCTGGGACGCACTTTGATGCTCGCCAAGCTGGACGAGACGGCTGTGTATCACGATCGCGCCTATCCGCTTTATACAAACCGCTGGGTCGACGCGACGATGGAACCCCACGGCTACAACTACATCGAAAGCTTTCACCTCGAAGGCACGACGCCTGTTTGGAGGTTTGCTCTCGCCGACGCTATCCTGGAAAAGCGGATTTGGATGCAGCAAGGTGCTAACACAACATATATTCAATACCGATTGCACCGCGCCTCACAACCGATCGCCCTCGCTGTCAAAGCCCTAGTCAACTACCGCGACTACCACCACACGACGAGCGCCGACGACTGGCAGATGAGCCTAGAAACCTTGGAACGCGGGGTTTGCGTGACTGCATTTCCCAAGGCTGCACCCCTGTATTTGCTGACAGATGCCGCACCAGAGGCCAACTTTCGAGTCTCTGCGCCCTTATACAATTGGCATTACGGATTGGATCTAGCAGCCGAAAAGCGCCGCGGATTGGACTGCAGCGAGGATCACTTGCAGGCGGCGACTTTTCACATGACGATCGCACCGGGAAGTTCTCTCACATTGATAGCCAGCACCGAGAAAAATCCCGAACAGGGCGGGGGTAAAGCTTTAGAAGTGCGCCAGACTTATGACCAACAACTGCTGCAAAACTGGTCAAAAGTGAGCGAATCTCCCGACTGGATCAATCACTTAGTGCTCGCCGCGGACCAATTTATCGTCAGCCGCCCGCTACCGGAAGAACCCGAAGGCAAAACGATTATCGCCGGATATCCCTGGTTCAGCGACTGGGGGCGCGACACGACGATCGCCCTGCCAGGCCTCACAATCTGTACCGGGCGATGGGAAATTTCGCGATCGATTTTGCGGACATTTGCGCGGTATGTCGATCGGGGGATGCTGCCGAACCGCTTCCCGGATGCGGGCGGGGAACCGGAATACAACACTGCAGACGCCACTCTGTGGTACTTTGAGGCAATTCGCGCTTATATCGATGCCACGGGGGACGACGAACTTTTGAGCGAACTCTGGCCTACTTTATGTGAGATTGTTGATTGGCACATACAGGGAACTCGGTATAATATCCGCATCGACCCCGATGACGGTTTAATCTACGCGGGCGAAACCGGCGTGCAACTGACTTGGATGGACGCGAAAATCGGCGATTGGGTGGTGACGCCCCGGATTGGTAAGCCGATCGAACTCAGCGCGCTTTGGTACAATGCTATACAAGCTATGGCAAGTTTTGCTCGAAAACTGGGCAAGCCTCACAATGAATACCAACAATTGGGCGATCGAACAGCCGCCGGATTCCCTCGCTTCTGGAATGCCTCAACCGGTTACTGTTACGACGTTCTCGACGGCCGCGACGGACACGATAGTTCGCTGCGGCCCAACCAAATATTTGCCGTATCCTTGCCCCTAGACTCGATTACTCCTCACTCCGCCAACTCCTTGTCAGCGGGGATGCGCCAGGAAACCCGCTATACACCGTTACTGACGCCCATCCAGCAGCGCGCCGTGGTGGACGCCTGCGCTCAACAGCTTCTGACTTCTGTCGGCCTCCGCAGCCTCTCACCGCAGCACCCGCAGTATCGCGGCGCATACGGAGGCGACCAATTGCAGCGCGACAGCGCCTACCACCAGGGCACAGTTTGGGGCTGGCTGATTGGCCCGTTTGTCTTGGCGCACTTACACGTATACAAAAACCCAGCACAAGCTCGCGAATTCCTGGAACCGATGGCACATCATATAAGGGGCGGCGGAGTTGGCAGTCTGGGCGAAATTTTTGAGGGCGACGCCCCTCACTCGCCTCGGGGCTGCACGGCTCAAGCTTGGACTGTGGCTGAGGTGCTGCGGGCTTGGTTGGCAATTAATACTGTGGGTGTTTAAATTAGTAGTGTTATCAATCATTTGGTAATATCGCAAATTTAAGCCCTCAAGAGAATCTCTCTTTCTCTGTCTGTTCTCTTTCTCTGAGTCAAGAGTACCTCTGCGGTTCGTTAAAAAAAAGAGTTCACCAATCTGCCTGTAATTGTTATAAACTAGGTGGGTTATTCGGCAAAGAAATCAAGACAACTACTAATAAAATAGGAGATTTATGGCATTATTATTAGCGGGCGATATTGGCGGAACTAAGACAATTTTGCGGTTAGTGGAAAGGACTGTTAACGGTGAAATGAACGCTCTTTACGAGTTTCGCTATCCGAGCGCGGAGTTTCCCGATTTAGTGCCGATGGTGCAGCAGTTTTTGAGGGAAGCTGCTACGAAATTGGATTTGACGCCATTGCCGGAAAAAGCTTGTTTTGCGATCGCAGGCCCGGTGGTTAATAACACTGCAAAACTGACTAATTTGCCTTGGATGCTGGATGCGAAGCGTCTGGAACAGGAATTAGGAATATCACACGTTAGTTTAATTAATGATTTTGTCGCGGTTGGCTACGGCGTGTGGGCTTTGGACGATCGAGATTTGCACACTTTGCAAGTGGGAAAACCTCGCGAACACGATCCAATTGCTGTGATTGGTGCGGGTACAGGTTTAGGAAATTGTTATGGAATTCCCGAAGCAAATGGTATCAGGGTTTTTTCTTCGGAAGGGGGACACGGTGACTTTGCTCCTCGTTCGGAGTTGGAGTTTCAATTGCTGAAATATTTGTTAGCAAAACACGACATTTCCCGAATATCGATCGAGCGTGTAGTTTCGGGACAAGGGATTGTTTCAATTTACCAGTTTTTGCGGGACAAAAAGTTTGCTCCTGAATCGCCGGAGATAGGGGAAGTTATCAAAAAATGGGAGTCAGAAATGGGTAAAAGTGAGAAGAGTGTCGATCCGGGGGCGACAATTGCACAGGCGGCACTCAAAAAGTGCGATCGGCTTTCGGAACAAACAATGCAAATGTTTGTAGAAGCCTACGGTGCAGTGGCCGGAAATCTGGCTCTGACACTGTTACCTTACGGCGGTTTGTACATAGCCGGCGGCATCGCTGCTAAAATTTTGCCGCTGATTCAAGACGGAGGTTTTATGCGGGCTTTTACCCACAAAGGCCGGATGGATTCGCTGTTAGAAATGATGCCTGTTCGTCTTGTTTTGAATCCCCATGTAGGATTAATTGGAGCGGCTGTTTGTGCGGCAGGTCTTTAGGAGATTTCAAGTAGAAGTTATCTCATTGATTACTCGGCGGTTGAAAGAGACTGTTGACTCGACCTGATGGGTGAAACCATCAGGTCGAGTCACAATTAATAGCGAGAATGATTGTGTGATCGTGCACCACATTCAATAATTGATTATGACTCTTCACCCCCGGTACTCGTCATTGATTCCCGAAATCACCGCTTAATAGAGCACGAACCTCCTTTCGGAAAGGAAACCCGTATATGAAAATGCGCGACGAACTCGGAGTCTTGTACTTAGATAGTAGACCTCTTGCAAAATAATTTTATGATATAATGAAAACTTTTGCTGAGAGTTGATTGAATCCCAAATCCTAACTTATTTTCACTCTGGTCTTGCTATAAACAGGATAAAATGCTAGAAAGTTCTGTTGTCGTTACACAATAAGTAAATCATGAAAAATCAATTTTATCTAAATTTGAAACCCGAGCAATTTCAACGTAGATTTGGTATCAAGATTCAAACCCTAAAAGCAATGGTTAACGCTTTAGAAAACTTCCGGCTAGAAAATCCTAAAGACAGAAGAGGACGTCGCACCATTCTAACTCTCGAAGAACAGGTCTTGGTAGTGCCCTGAAGGAAAGGATCAGAGTACGTTATGATTAGAGAAGTGTTTGCCATATAGCAATCCTAAATGAATTGTGAAAAGGCATCAAATCTTTTCAAGTTAGGAAAATTGAAAAGATTATATTTAGC